>JAUIEG010000016.1 GCA_030428745.1 Alphaproteobacteria bacterium | reverse complement strand
GCTTTCATCACTCAGATCTGTTGAAGAGATAGAACAGCGGCTCGTGCGTCATCCGGTCGTGCGCGTGAGCGACGCCATGATCGATGTCGAAGAAACCGACATTGAACTGGCGAAGCAGGCGTACAAGCCTGCCTGGGCGATCGAGGGCGGTTACGGCGCGAGGGGCGCCGACCGGCCCGACTTCGCCAGCGTCGGCGTAAGTCTGACGATCCCGCTGTTTACCAGCAAACGACAAGACCGTTCATTGTCCGCCGCGCGAAAGGACAAATCCGCGGCGGAGTTTGATCGCGCGACAACGCTATTGGATTTACGGCGCGACCTTGTCCGCGCCTACGCGGATTGGACGCAATTGGAGCGGCGCGTCAGCCTTTATGACGACGCCGTCATCAAGCGCGCTGGGGAAACTGCCGACGCATCCGTTTCCGCCTATGGCGGCGGCCTCGCCGACTTTCCCGAACTTATTCGCAGCCAGCTCGCTGAACTCGATGCAGAACTCAAACGTCTCGAATTGCGCATCGACCGCGCCAAGGCGTGGGCGCGGCTGTCCTATCTCGCAGGAGACGACCAATGACAAAATTTCGAATGATCCTCATCTTATTGATCGCAATTGGTGCAGCAGGCGCATTTCTCCTATTGCGGCAGGGCGGCGGTAACTCGTCTGGCGAAACGACGGGCAGCGGCGAAAAGAAGATCGCCTATTGGGTGGCGCCAATGGACCCGAACTACCGGCGTGACGAACCCGGCAAGTCTCCGATGGGGATGGATCTTATTCCGGTATATGAAGGCGCCGAAAACGGCGGCGGCGAACCGTCCCTAAAAATAAACCCGGCAGTCGTTCAGAATATCGGCGTCAAGACGCAGCAAGTGGTGCGCGAGGATATGGCGCGCGATATCAATACGGTCGGCTCGATCATGATTGATGAGGAAGCGCGATCTGACATTCACGTTCGCGCCGAAGGCTGGATTGAAAAACTCCATGTTGAAGCCGTCGGCGAGAAAGTAGATGCTGGCGATGTCCTGTTCGAACTCTACGCGCCAGCGCTGGTTGCTGCGCAATCGGAATTCATTCAGGCGCTGAAGATTGGCCGCGCGCCGTTGATCGAAGCGGCGACGGAACGGCTTACCGCGCTCGGCATGAGCGCCGATCAGATTGCCGATTTTAAGCGGACGCAAAAACCCACGCGCCGCGTTGCGTTGAAGGCCCCGCAATCTGGCGTCGTCACCATGCTGAACGCCCGCGACGGCATGTATCTCAAGCCAAGCGATATGGCGATGCGGCTCGCCGATCTTTCCAACGTCTGGATCATCGCTGACGTGTTCGACACGGAGGCAGCCTGGGTGTCGGCCGGCGATCGCGCGCGGATGACCCTGCCGGCTTTTCCGGGCGAAACCTGGGAGGGGGAGGTCGACTATGTCTATCCGACCGCGGAGATGATGACGCGGACCGTGCAGGTTCGTTTGCGGTTTCCCAATCCCGGCCACCGTTTGCGGCCGAACATGTTCGCCAATGTGATGATCGGCGCCGAGCCGAAGCAAAACGTGCTGACCATTCCGCAGTCGGCGGTGATCCGGTCAAGCAAGGGCGATCGCGTCATCCTCGCCTTGGGCGAGGGCAAATTTCGCCCGGCGGAAGTGAGGGCAGGCATGGAAAGCGGCGGCAAGGTTGAAGTGCTTGCCGGCCTCGCGGACGGCGAGCGCGTTGTCGTCGAGAGCCAGTTCTTGATCGATTCCGAAGCGAGCCTTACGTCCGGATTACTGCGCATGGCTTCGCCCGAAAAAGACGAAGACGCAAAGATGGATATGGACGGCATGTCTATGTCGGAAAACAATATGACGGCGAATGACATGAAAACGATTGATGCTGTCGGGGCTGAAGGCCGCGTCGTCTCCGTCGATATGGACGCAAAAAGCGTCACTATCGATCATAAACCCGTCCCCGAAATCGGCTGGCCAGCGATGGTGATGGCGTTCAAGGCGCCGTCTGAAATCGACTTGATGAGCGTCAAAGCCGGCGAGCCTGTGCGCTTCGCGTTTAGGGAGACGGAGACCGGTTATGAACTCGATATGATTGAATCGATGCCGGAAGACGGTGAAGCGGGAGATGAGCAATGATCTCCCAAATTATCCGCGGTTCGATCGAAAACCGCTTTCTCATTATTGTCGGCGCGATTTTTCTCGCCGTCGCGGGCGTCGTCTCGCTTCGGTCGACACCGCTCGACGCCATCCCTGACCTTTCCGATGTACAGGTGATCATCAAAACCAGCTACCCGGGACAGGCGCCGCAGGTGGTCGAGGATCAGGTCACCTATCCGCTGGCGACGGCGATGCTCGCTGTGCCCGGCGCAAAAACCGTGCGCGGCTATTCCTTCTTCAACGATTCCTACGTCTACATCATTTTCGAAGACGGGACCGATCTTTACTGGGCGCGCTCGCGCGTGCTCGAATATTTAAGTCAGGTTGCGCCGCAACTCCCTGAAGCGGCGAAACCCGCGCTCGGTCCCGACGCTACCGGCGTCGGTTGGGTCTATCAATATGCGCTGATTGACAAGACCGGCCGCCATAATCTCGCCGATCTCCGCTCGCTCCAGGACTGGTTTCTGAAATACGAGCTTCAGACTGTCGAAGGCGTTTCGGAAGTTGCCGCGATTGGCGGCATGGTCAAGCAGTATCAAATTGTCGTCGATCCGAACCGATTGCGGTCCTTCGGCATTCCGCTTGTTGATGTCCGGCGCGCCATAGAGCGCGGCAATATGGAATCGGGCGGGCGCGTCGTTGAAATGGCGGAGGCGGAATATATCGTCCGCGCCGGCGGCTATGTGGAGTCCATCGAAGACCTGGAGCAGATTCCCTTGCGCGTCAGCGATGCGGGAACGCCGATCCTGTTGCGCGACGTGGCGGACATCAGGCTCGGCCCGGAGCTTCGCCGCGGCGTCGGCGAACTCAACGGCGAGGGTGAAGCCGTTGGCGGCGTTATTATCATGCGCGCCGGCGGCAACGCCGAGGCGACAATCAAACGCGTCAAAAAGAAACTCGAAACCCTAAAGGCGGGTCTGCCGGAAGGAGTCGAACTCGTCACGACCTATGACCGCTCCAAGCTCATCGAACGCGCGGTTGAGACTCTACAAGGAAAACTGCTGGAAGAGTTCATTATCGTCGCGCTGGTCTGCGCGCTGTTTCTTTTTCATCTGCGATCCGCGCTTGTCGTTGTCATCAGTTTGCCGCTGGGCGTTCTTGCAGCGTTTATTGTCATGAACGCGCAAGGCATCACCGCCAACATCATGTCGCTCGGCGGCATCGCCATCGCCATCGGCGCCATGGTCGACGCCACCATCGTGATGATCGAGAACGTGCATAAAAAACTTGAAGAAAATAGTGAGGTTCAAGGTTCCGGACGCTGGCGGTTGATCGCCGACGCCTGCGTCGAAGTCGGACCGCCGCTGTTTTTCTCACTGCTGATTATCACGCTCAGCTTCACGCCGATCTTCGCGCTGCAGGCGCAGGAAGGGCGGCTGTTCTCGCCGCTCGCTTTTACCAAGACCTACGCTATGGCGGCTGCGACCATCCTGTCGGTGACGCTGGTTCCGGTACTGATCGGATTGCTCGTGCGCGGGCGCATCGCGCCGGAACATGCAAACCCGATTAATCGGCTTTTTATGCGTGGGTACAAGCCGGTCATTGGCCTGGCCTTGCGCCGGCCATGGATCACGCTTGCTGCGGCAGGAATATTGATGGCGAGCATGGCGATCCCCGCGAGTCTCATCGGCGGCGAGTTCATGCCCGATCTCGACGAGGGCGATCTTCTCTACATGCCGAGCGCATATCCGGGGATCTCCGCCGGCAAGGTCGCACAGGTCGTTCAGCAGACGAACAAGCTGATCATGACCATTCCCGAAGTCGAGACGGTCTACGGCAAGGCGGGCCGCGCAGAGACCGCGACGGACCCGGCGCCGCTTCCGATGATCGAAACAACAATCCAGTTGAAGCCGCGCGATGAATGGCGTCCCGGCGTCACGATGGAATCCTTGAAAGCCGAACTCAATGCGCTCGTCGATGTGCCGAGCCTCACCAATGTCTGGATCATGCCGATCAAGAACCGGCTCGACATGCTGGCGACAGGCATCAAGACCCCGGTTGGGGTCAAGGTCGCCGGGCCCGATCTCAACGTCATCGCCGAAGTCGGCCGCGACATAGAGAACGTCTTGCAAGACGTTGACGGCACGGCTTCCGTCTATGCGGAGCGCGTGACCGGCGGGCGGTTTATTGATGTCGATATCAATCGCGAAGCCGCGGCGCGTTTTGGCCTCAATATCGCCGACGTCCATGACATCGTGAAGACGGCGATTGGCGGCATGACGATCAGCCAAAGCGTTGAAGGACTTGAGCGCTACCCGATCAATCTGCGCTATCCGCGCGAAGTGCGCGATTCTCCAGCGCGTCTTCGCGAATTGCCGATCGTTACGGCATCGGGCGCCGAGATTCCGCTCGGCCGGATCGCTGACATCCGCATCAATGAAGGTCCGGCGATCATCCGCAGCGAGAATGCGCGGCTCAATGGCTGGATTTATGTGGACATCGCCGGTCGCGACATAGGCTCTTATGTCGACGAAGCGCGGCGTGTGGTTGCTGAAAATGTCGATTTGCCGGCGGGTTATTCGATCGCCTGGTCGGGACAGTATGAATACATGCAACGCGCCAAGGAGCGGTTCGCCTATGTCGGACCCGGCATGTTGCTGATCATCATGTTGCTCCTGTTCCTGAATTTCAGGCGCGTGTCCGATGTCTTGATTATCCTCGGCACCTTGCCCTTCGCGCTTGTCGGCGGGTTATGGCTGATGTTCCTCCTCGGCTTTAATTTGTCTGTTGCCGCCGCGGTCGGGTTCATAGCGCTTGCTGGCGTCGCCGTCGAAATCGGCGTCCTGATGATCATGTATCTGAAACAGGAAATCGCCGCGGCGAATGCAACAGCGAGAGAGGAGGGCTCGCCTCTCGACGAACCGCATTTCGCCGACGCCATCGCCAAAGGCGCGCTGCGCCGGCTGCGCCCGATCATGATGACTTTTGCGGTTATCTTCGCAGGGCTATTGCCGATCATGTACGGCCATGGCGCCGGCGGCGAGGTCATGCGCCGCATCGCCGCGCCAATGATCGGCGGCATCGTCAGTGCGACCGTGCTCGCGCTTGTCGTGATTCCGGCGGTCTACTTCCTGTGGAACCGCCGGGCGCTTCAGCATGTTGAACAATATGACCCCGTCGATCCAAATCTGGCGCCGGCAGAATAGGATCGGAGTAAGCGGCGTCACGGGCATTTGCTCGCTGCAGTCAGAAATACGTATAGGGAGCATGTAAATTGAGGAAACGAACGAATTGCTCCAGCCGACTCTTGTGGGCGGCCTCGTTTCATGCGCGACGAGGTCAGCCGTCTCTCAGTGCGCATAACATCGAAAGGAAACTGCAATGAAATCTATGAAACTCTCCACGATCGCCGCTGGCGTCGCCATCGCGCTCATTTCCGTTCCGGCGCTCAGCCAGAGCGGAGACATGAAAATGGGCGAAATGAAACGCATACAGATGGACGGCATGTCCTGCTGCAATGACATGGCGCCCGGCTTCGGCGTCGTCAACTCCGTCGATCTGGATGCGAGGACGGTCAATCTCTCGCACGATCCCATCAAAAAAATCGGATGGGGCAAGATGACGATGGACTTCGCAGTCAGCGACATGGTCGCGCTTCAGAAGTTCCAGAAAGGCGACAACGTGCATTTCATGCTGACGAAGAATGACGACGGCGCCTACGACGTGTCGATGATGATGCCTATCGGCGGTGATCCGGAAGAATTCAAAGCAGCGATGAAATCGATGATGGGCGGCGGCATGATGTGCGAAGGAATGAAGATGGGTGATGGTATGATGGACGGCATGCAACAGGGCTCCGAGAAGGACCAGAATTGACGACCGGCGGGAAGCAAAACTAGAAGACTTTTAGAGTCCGGGCGGCTTTCGCTCAGCCGTGGTCAGCATACTCGTTATCATCGGTAAAGAGAATGAAGATGATGGAAGGCGGAATGATGATGGGTGCAGGCGGCGCAGTGATAATGTTGTTAATCGTCCTGTTTCTTCTTTTGGGCATTGCGGCGTTTGTGAAATATCTTTTCTTTCACAGAAAATAAAAGACAGCGCTTGATGTACGTTGTGTGAAAGATTTTGGAGCTGCTGCCAATCTTTTTTATACCTTCCTCAGGCTGGACGATTAGTGAGGCCTTTGTGCCAGAGTTATGATTATTGATGTCCGGTGGCGCAAAGCTCATGATTGGATAGGATTTCAATTACGCGGCAATCTGAAATCCGATCGACGCTGCATTCCATGATCATGCGATTGAGCTCGCGTTCGAGCGATTTCAATCTCTTGATACGTTGTTTGATGTCTTCGGCATGGCGGCGCGCGATTTCATCGACTTCCGCACAGGAACGGTCTTCATTTCTGGAAAGGGCTATCAGCTCGCGGATCGCCTCCAGCGGAAAGCCGAGATCGCGGGCATGGCGGATGAAACGCATGCGCTCGACGGCTTTCTGGTCGTAGATGCGTTGGCCGCCTTCTGACCGGTCGGGCGGATCGATGAGGCCAATGCTTTCATAATAGCGGATTGTCGTGACTTTGACGTCGGATGCTTTGGCCAACCGTCCGATGGTGACCGGCTTTTTTTCGAGTTTCCGCATTTTTCCTCTTGAACCTACAGTTGCTGTAGACATTAGATTAGGCTTGCGAGCTTTTCAATGGAGACGAGAGTGGCCGGTTGCGCCTGCGATAACGATCAGTTTGACGGGCAATCCCCTTCCTACAAGCGGGCGCTGATTGCCGTCATCGCAATTAACGCCGTGATGTTTTTCGTCGAAATGTCGGCGGGATTCCTCGGGGGCTCTCAGGCCTTGAAAGCCGACGCTCTCGACTTTGCAGGCGATACGGCGACGTACGCCTTGAGCCTTGCAGTCATTGGCGCCGCGCTGCATACGCGCGCGACAGCGGCGCTGATCAAAGGCGCCAGTCTTGCTTTGATGGCGGTGTTCGTCCTGATAACGACAATCGCGAGCGCGTTTGGCGACGTTTCCCCGGCCGCACCAGTCATGAGCGGCGTCGGTCTGCTGGCGCTCGGGGCCAATGTCGCAAGCATTTTCATTTTGCTGCGCTGGCGCGACGGCGATTCCAATGTCCGCTCCGTCTGGCTGTGCTCGCGCAACGACGCCATTGGAAACATTGCGGTGATCGCCGCCGGCGGCGCCGTGTGGCTTACAGGATCCTTCTGGCCCGACTTGATTGTCGCCGCGCTGCTCGCCAGCCTGTTTGCAAAGTCATCGTACTCGATTATAGCGCAGGCGATGAAAGAACGCCGCGCTTCGTTGAACTTCGCAGACGGGCGTATTTAAACATGGTTCGAGCGTTACTCATATTGGCGGCGGTCAATGCAGTGCTTTCCATTCCGATGGCGATGCTGGTCAAACGGGATTTTGCAGAACGCGGCCGTGTCAGCTTATCAATGGCGGTCTGGACTGGCGCCGCCATGCACGGCAATGCTTTGTTGCTGTTTGCAATCGCCTGGTTCGATCGGGGGTCGCTTGGCGACCTAGGCGAATTCACAGTTGCGGCCGGCGGATTATTCGCCTTTGCCGGAGCGATGCTGATTTATCTTGGCCGAAGCGCCTATGCGGATTTTTCGAGAGTCTATGGACTCAAGGAAGACGAACTCATTGAACGGGGCGTTTATCGCTGGTCGCGCAACCCGCAATATGTCGGATACGCCTTGTTTCTGGGCGGCGTGTCGCTCATCGCGATGTCGATATGGGCGTTTTCGCTGGCCCTGTTATTCGCGCTCTTCATTCACTGTTATATTGTAGCGGTCGAAGAGCCGCATCTTCGGGCGGCTTTTGGAAAAGCCTATGAGGCGTATGTCGTTAGGACAGCGCGATATTTCGGGCTGCCCTCCGGGCGGCGACACATCGACATAAACGAAAAATTATAATGATTTGTCAGGAGTTTTACAGTAGGACGCATTTGAGATGATGTCATCCATTCGACATATGCACCGCGTCATCGCGGTATTGATGGTTGCGCTATGGGGCGCGGTCGGCATTGTCGCGCCCGCTCATGCCGCGGAAGAAGACATTCATCATGCCGCCCAACACGATGTTGGTGAAGAACGCGCAGCTGCGCAGGGCGAGCCTGCCGACGAAGGTTCTGTTCACCCGGAACACGCTGCGCATTGTCATTCCGGTGCGTGCCATTTTCATGCGCTATCGCGCGCCTCTGTCGATCCGGCGTCCGTACTACTCTTTGCAAGCAAGATCATCGCGTCGCAAAACGGCGTGGTTCCCCAAACCTCTCTTTCTTCATTATTCCGTCCTCCGCGAATCTGACTGATCGCGCGCGGTTGCGCGCCCATCAGTAATTTTGATTCCAAGAGGACAATGACCAATGATCATCAGAATATGCGGGCTCGCGCTCGCCGCTTTTGCGGCGTGGGGGCTCGGCGCTGCGTCCGCGCAGGAGAATACCGCTGACCCGGGCTTGACGTTAGGGCAGTTTCTTGAAGACGCGGCGCGCAATCACCCGCGGCTTGAAGAAGCGCGCGCAGAACTTGATGCAGCCGAAGCGCGCGGACGGGCGAATTCGCGGCCGCTCTATAACCCTGAATTCGAAGGCGAATTCTCCGACAGTGAGGACGACGCGGATGACAGCCGTTCCATCGGCCTGTCGAAAGCGTTCGACATCACCAACAAACGCGCCACGCGGGCCAAAGGCGCACGCAGCGCCGTGGACGCCGCAAGGTTTACGTATGAAGCGGAGAAGCGCTCGCTGTTCGCCGATCTCCTGACGGCGCTGGCGGATTACCAGGCGCGCAAGCGCCTGTCGGAACTGGCGGCGCAACGGGCTGAAGTCGCACGTGAATTCTCTTCAATCGCCGGCAGGCGCGCTGAGGCCGGCGATCTTTCAAAGTCGGAACGTCTTGCTGCGCAATTAAGTCTTTCCCAGGCTATCGCGGAACAAACGACCGCCCGGAGCGATTTCTCCGAAGCGAGGCAGGCCTTAACTGCACTCGTCGGCGAAGTGATGCCCGCATGGCCCGTTCTCCCGGATCCGCCGGCGGCGGCGGCGCCGCTCGACATGACGCTGGTTCGCCGATTGCCGGAACTTCGCGCGGCGGAAGCGCGCGCCGACGCGCTCGCAGCTGAAATCCGGTTCGCTAAAAAATCGCGCATTCCCGATCCGACGATCGGCGCGGCCTATGGGCGCGATGGAGACGCCGATTTCGCCGGCGTTCGATTGTCCGTACCAATCCCCGTTTTTGCGTCTGGCCAGGCCGAAGTGGATGAAGCTCGCGCCGAACGCATTGCTGCCCAGCAATCTATCCGCAATCAGTTGCGCAACGCCGAAGCGCGGCTCATCGAAGCCAGCGGACGCTACGCCGTCGCGGCCGGGACATGGCGCGTCTGGATGCGGGACGGATCAGACGTGCTCGGAGAACAACGCGGGGTGCTCGATCAATTATGGCGATCGGGCGACATCACCGCCGTCGAGTATCTGGTGCAACTTGATCAAACTTATAGCGCCGAGCGTGCGGGAATTGAACTTCAAGGGTCGCTATGGCGCGCCTGGATCGATTGGCTCGATGCGTCCGGCACTCTCAATGAATGGATGGAGACACTGTAATGCGTAATTATCGAAAACTGAATTCAGGCATCGGATTGGCGATCATTGCATTTGGTACGCTGACAATCGCCGCTTGCGGCGCGTCGGACGCTGAGGAAAAAACTGTCCCGGCCGCCCAAGCCGAAGATGAGCACGGCGAAGAGGAAGGCGGCGGTCATATCGAGATGACGGCGGCCGAACGCGGCGAAAAAGGGATAAAATCTGTAACGCTCGGCATGAGAAAACTGTCGGGCGAGTTTATCGCGCCGGGCGAGGTGACGGCGAACCGCTACAAGACTGCGCAAGTTGCGCCGCGCATCAGCGCGCAAATTATCGAACGTCATGTCGTGCGCGGTGAGGAAGTCGGCGAAGGCGCGCCGCTGGTCACTTTGTCCAGCGTCGATATGGCCGAAGCGCAAGGCGCGCTCATCATCGGCGATAAGGAATGGCGCCGGGTCCGCAACCTCGGCCGGGACGTCGTTTCCGAAAAGCGTTACGTGGAAGCGGAAGTGGCGCGCCAGCAGGCCCACGCAAAGCTTTTGTCCTTCGGCATGGCGGAACAGGAAGTCGCCGCGTTGTTGAAAACCGGCGACGCAAGCAAGGCCACAGGTCGTTTTATTTTGTTTGCGCCGCAAGCGGGAACCGTTGTCCGCGATGAGTTTACACTGGGCGAATTTGTCGATCCGGGAAGGGTGCTGGTCGAAATCAGTGATGAATCGACGGTTTGGGTCGAGGCGCGATTGACGGCCGAGCAGGCTGGGCGGATTTCTATCGGCGCGCCCGCGCGCGTGAAGTCAAACGCGGATCACTGGGAGGAAGGAGAGGTTATTCAACTCCAGCACGCACTCGATGAAACGACGCGTACATTAATGGCGCGCATCGAGATCAGCAATGACGATGACGACTTCCATGCTGGCCAATTCGTTGATGCAGTGATTGCCGTCGGCGCCAGCGACGAAGCGCTGGCGCTGCCGGAAAGCGCTGTCGTCCTGATGGACGGCGCGCCCACAGTCTTCCGCATCGAAGGCGATGAAATCGAACCGGTGAGTATAGAGACCGGTGCCGCGAGCGGCGGCTGGATTGTAGTCAATTCCGGCGTCGCGGAAGGCGATGAAATCGTCACCGAAAAAACCTTTCTCCTCAAATCGCTCATTCAGAAAACAAAAATGGGCGAAGGCCACGGGCATTAGGAATTGATGATATGTTGAATAAACTCGTTGAACTCTCGCTCCAGTATAAAGTTCTGGTGCTCATCATCTTCGCCGTCGTCGGCTTTCTCGGCTGGCGCGCCGTGACGACGGTTCCGATCGACGCTTTCCCGGACGTGACGCCCGTTCAGGTCAATATCTATACGGAATCGCCGGGCCTTGCCGCGGAAGACGTCGAGCAATTGCTGACGTTCCCGGTAGAGTCGGCGATGGCGGGGCTTCCCGACGTGTCGGAAATCCGTTCGGTGAGCCTCTTCGGTCTTTCCTATGTCGCTGTTTATTTCAAGGACAGCGTCGATATCTATTTCGCGCGGCGCCTTGTTATGGAGCGGCTTGCGGAAGTCCGCGACCGCATTCCCGAAGGATATGGATCGCCAGAAATGGGCCCAAATGCGTCGGGTCTCGGCCAGGTCTTCTGGTACACGCTCGAACGCGCTGATGAATCCCTCAAGGGCGACATCAGCGACATGGATCTACGGACCCTTCAGGACTGGAACGTGCGGCTCATTCTGCGCACAGCCGCCGGCGTCGATGACGTCATGTCCTGGGGCGGGCAGGAACGCCAGTTCCAGGTCCAGATCGATCCCTTGCAACTTATCAAATACGAATTGGGGTTTTCCGATGTCGTCGAAGCGCTTGAGGCGAATAACCGCCAGGTCGGCGGGCAATATATCGATCAGGGACCGGAGCAATATCTCGTGCGCGGCCTCGGCCTTGTGCGGGACGAAACCGATATTGGCAACATCGTCGTCAAGGTAAAGGACGGAGCCCCGGTTTATGTGCGCGATGTCGCGAACGTCGAACAGGCGCCCGCCTTGCGGTTCGGCGCCGTCACCCGCGACGGCGAGGAAGTGGTTCTCGGCATGGCGCTTGCGCGTATTAACGAGAACGCCAAGAACGTCGTCGACGCGGTTAAAGAGAAAGTTAAGACTGTCGAAAGCGCGTTACCGGATGGCGTCATTGTCAAGCCCATCTATGACCGCACCGAGCTGGTCGAAAAAGCGGTCGGCACGGCGGAGAAAGCCCTCATTGAAGGGTCAATCCTGGTCGCCATCGTGCTGTTTCTGTTTCTCGGCGAAATCCGATCGGCGCTGGTGGTCATTACTGCATTGCCGCTCGCCATGCTCATCGCCTTCATTTTTATGGGCCAGATGGGTCTTTCCGCCAATCTGATGTCGCTCGCGGGTCTCGCCATCGGCATCGGCATGATGGTCGACGGCGCCGTCGTCATGGTCGAAAACTCGTTCCGCATCATGGCCGAGCGCAAGGAGGAAGGCGGCGAGGTCAATCGGACAGCCGCCGTTCTGCAGGCTGCGAGGGAAGTCGCCAATCCCATCGCATTTGCGATTATGATCATCATCGTCGTCTTTCTGCCGCTCTTCAGTCTTGAGGGCTTAGAAGGCAAACTCTTCAAGCCCATGGCCTTCAATATCAGCTTCGCCATGGCGGGCTCGCTGATTCTGACGCTGACGATCATTCCCGTCCTGGCGGCGATGATCCTGAAGCCGAAGGAAGAGCGCGACACGATGCTGATGCGGATCGTCAAGCGCGGCTATCTGCCTCTGATCGCCTGGAGTCTCGATAACAAGCGCAAGGTGGGCCTCGCGGCCGGCGGTCTTCTGGTCGCCAGCCTCGCGCTCTTTCCCTTCCTCGGCAAGGAGTTCATGCCTCAATTACAGGAAGGGTCGATCATGTGGCGGGTCACGTCGATCCCCTCTACCTCCCTCGATCAGTCGATTGAGATTTCCAAGGAAATTGAAAACACGCTGTCTGAGTTTCCCGAAGTGGAAACGACAATCGCCATGATCGGGCGCGCCGAAAAAGGCGAGACCGCAGATGTCAACTACATGGAAATCTACACGGCGCTAAAACCGCAAAGCGAGTGGCCCCGTAAGCGTTCGGTCGCTTCGCTTGCCGACGACATGCGCGAAAAGCTTGAAGAAACCGTGCCGACCTCGGTCATCGCCTTCACGCAACCAATCCAGATGCGCGTTGAAGAGCTGATCTCGGGCGTTCGCGCAACGCTTGCCGCGAAAATCTATGGTCAGGATCTTGGCGAACTGGACAGGCTCAGCCAGGAAATCAAGGAAGCGATTTCCGGCGTGCCGGGCGCCGCTGATCTTTCGCTCGAAGCCAATATCGGCAAGCCGCAAATCCGCATTCAGGTCGACCGCGCCGAACTCGCGCGATACGGCATGAACGCCGACGATGTTCTGAACGTCGTGCGGACCGGCATCGGCGCGGAGCCCGTGGGCACGCTTATCGATGGCGTCAGGCGGTTCGATATCACCGCCCGTCTGCAGGACGCGTCGAAAGCGTCCATGGAATCGATCCGCAATATTCCGCTGCAGACCGCGGACGGCGCGATTATTCCCCTCGGCCGCGTGGCGAATGTTACGTCCGCGGAGGGCTATTCCTTTGTCCGCCGCGAACAATTGCAGCGTTACGCCGTGATCCAGATGGATGTGCGCGGCCGAGACGTCGATGGGTTCGTGAAAGACGCCAATGACGTCATTGCGGCGAATGTGGAATTGCCGCCCGGCTACTGGATCGAATGGGGCGGCGCCTTTGAGAACCAGCAACGCGCGCTGGCGAAGTTATCGCTCATCGTTCCGGCGACGATCTTCTTTATTTTCGTGTTGCTCTACACGGCGTTCAACTCGGTTAAATACGCCGCGTTAATTATCGCCAACGTGCCTTTTGCAGCGAGCGGAGGATTGTTCGCACTCTTCATCACTGGACAATATCTATCGGTGCCGTCAGCGATCGGGTTTATCGCGGTCTTC
>JAUIEG010000622.1 GCA_030428745.1 Alphaproteobacteria bacterium | reverse complement strand
GAAGTGCCCAATCGCGCATTCGTGCCGCTCGGCGCGCCGGACTTCTCGGGCCTTCACGTTCCTTCCACGCTTCAATTCATTGCGGACAACGCAACGACAGCGCCTGGTTTCCAACCGGTCGAAGGCTTTATCTATCCGAACAGGAACGACACTTATTGGGGTGTCAACGCGGAAGTTAATTTCGACCTTGGCTTTGCTGACCTCGTCGTAATCCCCGCCTACCGGGTTTCGGAACTGGACAATCAGTTGAACGGCCCTCCGTTCAAAGCGGCCATTGTTCAGGATGAAGCCGAACAATTCAGTTTTGAAGCGCGGCTTTCCGGCGATATTGGCAAGCTCGATTGGATTCTTGGCGGTTATTACTTCGATGAGACCGTCAAAGGCGTAAACACATTCAACCAGTTTGCAGTCGGCAACAATAACGACTTCGACAGCAAAACTGAATCGCTCGCCTTCTTTGCGCGCGGCACGTTCAACATCACAGACAAGTTCAGAGTTGTCGGCGGCGTTCGTTACACCGACGAATCCCGGGAGTTCGATAATATCGGACAGTCGTTCACCATCGTTTGCCTTGACGAGCCTCCCGCCGGGCCGCCAAGCTGTCCCGATATTCCGTCCATGCCCGCAGAGCTCACCCTTGCCGAGCAACTCGCCGGCTTCCCGGCCGGCGCCCTGGCCGTGCCGCCTCAGGCCATTCTCGCCCAGGCCGCCACAAACCCGATTGGCGTGCCTGTCGTAAGCCCGCTTGGACCGTTTGACATTATCATGACCCCGGGCGGCCCCGTCGCTGTTCCCGGCGCTCTCTTCATTGTCACACCGAACGATCTTATCGGCCTCGAAGACGGTGACGAGGAAGTCACCTATCGCGTCGGCCTTGAATACGATCTGACCGAAGACAACCTTGTTTACGCAAGTTTTGAAAACGGCTTTCGCGCCGGCGGTTTCAATACAGCTTTCGGTCTTGAGTCCTACGCGCCGGAATTCATCGACGCCTACACAATCGGCTCGAAGAACCGCTTTTTAGACAACACGCTCGAGATCAATATCGAAGGATTTTACTGGGAGTATAAAGATCAGCAGCTCGCAGCCCTGACAGTCGATGCTCGCGGCAACAATTCATTTGCAACGAGAAATGTCGGCGAATCGAGCGTGAAAGGCGTGGAAGTTGATTTCCAGTTCGCGGCGACGGAGACGACCCTGTTCAGGGGCGGTGTTCAGTATCTCGATGCGACCTATGACAACTTCCAGTTCAATCAGGTCGACCTGTCAGACGATACCGATCCCCCGAACTTCCTGACTCCGGTTACGGGTTGTGACTTCACGCAGGTGATCAATCCCGCGCCGCCTCCCGGCACGGCGTCCCGAAGCTTCGATATCGATTGCTCTGGCAAAGACGCGCTTTACTCGCCGGACTGGACCGTAAGCCTCGGGATCAACCAAACCCTGAACCTCGGTCAATTCACCCTGACGGGTACTTTCGATGCGCGCTACCGCAGCGAACGCGTGATCGGTTTTCAATATCTTCCCACACAGATTGAGGATGATGTGATCACCGCTGACGCCTCCCTCACTCTCAGACCGAATGATGGCGTCTGGAGCGTCACCGGCTATATGCGGAATGTTACAAACGCTTATGTCCGATCAATTGCTCAGGTCGGCTCAGGTGACATCGCCGCGGCGTCGGTCGAACCTCCGCGCACCTACGGCCTGCGCATCAGTGCTGATTTTTGATGACGGATTTGGCGGCGCCCAAAAGCGCCGCTCTTCCTTGATTGAACACGGCGCATAAATTGGAGTAGACATGCGGATTGGTTTGATTGTGCTGGCCAGTGTCGCCGCCCTTGTTTCACCGACCCTGGCCAGCGATTTTGAAGGTGCTTGCATCGAAGGCGCGCCCGATGGCGTCAACGACGCCGGCGCCGCTCAGTACTGCGCCTGTTTGGCCGATAAAACGGATGGAAACGAGAATCTTCGCGCCGAGTTTGAAGCGTCCTGGCCCGTGACAGATATCGAAACGTGGCTGGCGGATCTTTCGGCAGATGCAGGAAACGCCGCGGACGCCTGCCAACCCTAGGGGCATTCATGCCGAAACTGCGCAGCCTACCCATCGCGTGCCTTGCTATAGGCTCTATGGTCGTGTCGGCTCTTGCTGAGGACCAAGGGGAATTTGTCACGCTCGGCACTCAGGGCGGCCCCCTCGCCAACGCGACCCGCTCACAGCCCGCAAATGCTCTTATTCTTGAGGACGGCGTGTATCTGGTCGATGTGGGCGATGGCGCAGCCGGCCGTCTTGCCGCGGCAGGCATTCCTGTGCAGATACTAAAGGGCGTTTTTATCAGTCATCTGCATTTCGATCACACAGGCGGTCTCGCGG
>JAUIEG010000621.1 GCA_030428745.1 Alphaproteobacteria bacterium | reverse complement strand
GTTTCAGGGCCTGTCCGCCTTCAATCGATTTCGCGCGGCGCGCGCGCGCGTTTCCCAGTCGGAACTCGCCTTGCTCTCAGCAATGCAGCAGACAGCGCTGGACGCAGCCCGTGCGCATGCGGGCGTTCTTCTCGCCCGTGCGATCGTGGATCACCGCATCGAGAACATGTCGCTTGTCAGTGAGCAATTGAACATCTCCGAAAAACGCACCGAGGCCGGCGCCCAAAGCCGGACCGGCGTCGAACAGGCGCGCATGCGTCTCGCGCAGGCGCAAGTCGATCTCGGCGAGGCGCGCACGCGCCTTGCGCAACAGGAAGCCGCCTTCATCCGCATCACCGGTCGCATGCCCGCAGCCGAGATGACGGCTGACATGAGTGATCTGGCAAACATCTTTTCTTCTCTCGAAGACGCCCTCGTCATCGCCAGGGAAGGCAATCCCGCCATCGCCGCCGCAGACGCCGCAGCGAAAGCCGCACGCCATGACAAGAGCGCGGCGGCTGGCGCCATTGCGCCGCAACTGACGCTCGAAGGCAGTTATTTCAAACGCTATGGCGAAGATCCGTTGATCGCGTCACAGGCGGATGAAGAATATCAGCTTGTGGCGCGCATGCGCATGCCGCTCTTCCGGCAGGGAAACAACATCGCCAATATACGCTCAGCCAATGCGTCTGTCGCCCAACAGGAAGCGCAAACGACAGCGACGCTTCTTGCGGTGGAGGAGATCGTAAACCGCACCTGGCGCCAGCTTGAGCAAGCAAGGGCGCGCCGGGTCGCTGCTGAATCCGGTATCGAAGCGGCGCGCCAGTCGGTGCGGGGGCTTGATATGGAATATTCCGCCGGCCAGCGCAGCGTCATCGACGTGCTTGACGGTCAGCGCGATCTCGTGATCGCGCAAATCAATGCATCACAGGCGGCGTATGAAGTGCGGGTCACCCAGTACGAACTCGCCGCGGCGACCGGCACAATCTTTGACGCCTTTGGCGACACGCTGAGATCGAAGTAACGAGCCTAGCTGGCGGTTGCCACGCCCTGTTGTTTCAGGAATTCGCGCAACTCGCCCTGCTCAAACATTTCCCGGACGATATCGCAGCCGCCGACAAACTCGCCCTTGACGTAGAGCTGCGGAATTGTCGGCCAGTCGGAAAATTCCTTGATGCCGTTGCGGAGGTCGTCCGATTCCAGAACATTTGCGGCTTCGTAATCGACGCCGAGGTGATCGAGGATCTGCACCACGACCGATGAGAAGCCACATTGCGGAAATTGCGGCGTCCCTTTCATGAAGACCATGACCGGGTTGGCGTCGACCTTCGCTTTGATATCGGCCTGAATGTCGCTCATCGATGGGACTCCTTTACGTCTGACGGATAGCTAGGCGCCCGGCCGCCCCGGGTCAAGTAGCCTCGCGAAACCGTGGCTAGGCCGCCTTTTCCGCGATTTCGCCGATGATGCCAGCGATCTTTTTCGCGCCCCGGAGCCGCGCCTTCTCATCCGCCCATTCCTGGCGGAAGACGACTTTCTGGTCGGGACGCAATTTCACGTCGAGCGGCGACGAGCTCATGAACTGGACGAGCCCCGCCACATTGGCGAACTGGTCGTTGCGGAAGGAAATCACGGCGCCTTTCGGCCCGGCGTCGATCTTGGCGATGCCCGCCTTGCGGCAGACCGCCTTGATGGCGACGATCTCAAGCAGGTGCTCCACCTCGCGCGGCATCTTGCCAAACCGGTCCACAAGCTCTGCGCCAAAACCGTTGATTTCCTCCGGCTCGGTGACGTCCCCAAGGCGCCGATAAAGCGCCATGCGGACATCAAGGTCGGCGACATAGTCTTCCGGGATGAGGACGGACGTTCCGAGGTTGATCTGCGGCGACCATTGGCCTTCCGCTTCAACCCCGCCCTCACGCAGCTCGGCGACGGCTTCCTCCAGCATGTGCTGGTACAGCTCGACGCCCACCTCCTTGACGTGACCGGACTGTTCCTCGCCAAGCAGGTTCCCCGCCCCCCGAATATCCAGATCGTGGCTGGCCAGCGTAAAACCGGCGCCCAGCGTATCGAGGGACTGCATGACTTTGAGGCGCCGTTCGGCGGCGTCAGTGAGCTTCTTGCGCGCGCTCGTCGTCAAATAGGCGTAGGCGCGTTGTTTCGAACGCCCTACCCGTCCGCGCAACTGATAAAGCTGCCCGAGACCGAACATGTCGGCGCGGTGAATGACGATCGTATTCGCGGTCGGAATGTCGAGGCCGGATTCAATAATGGTGGTCGACACGAGAACATCGAACTTGCCTTCATAGAACGCCGTCATGATGTCTTCGAGTTCGCCGGGGCTCATCTGACCATGGGCGATCTTGAATTTAAGCTCCGGCAGTTCGTCTGACAGATA
>JAUIEG010000620.1 GCA_030428745.1 Alphaproteobacteria bacterium | reverse complement strand
ACCGTCCGCCTGCCGTCTCCGTTTGGCGCCGCCCGCGCCTGGCTTCATAACCGTGCGGAAATCATCGAGGAAACGCCGAGCGGTGATGACATGGTTGTCACGGTGCGGCTGTCCAAAAAGACCGAAGGCCAGTTTTTCAAACAATTCCCGGCGGCGAGCGCCGCTTCCTCCCCCGAAGCGTTGAGTGAACAGCGCGCATGATCGTCAATCCGGAAAAGGTAGCGGAGCTGATCGCCGAAATCGCTCAGGAAGAAATCATGACGCGGTTCGGCGCGCTCTCCGAAGGCGACATCGACACCAAGTCAGGCCCCAATGATTTCGTCACCGCCGCCGATCACGCAGCCGAAGCGCGTTTGAAACAAGCGCTCTGCGGCCTTTATCCCGCTGCGGATTTCATCGGTGAAGAAAGCGCAGCGGCGGACCCGTCATTGACGGCGCGCCTTGATACGGAAGACGGCGCGTTCTGGATCGTTGACCCTCTCGACGGCACGCGCAATTTCGTTCACGGCCGCGAAGAATTCGGCACAATCGTTGCGCTTATTGAAAAGGGCGAGATCCGTCAGGGCTGGATTTACGCCATCCCGGATAAAGGCTGCGCCATCGGATCGAAAGGCGACGGCGCGACATGGCGCGGCGAAACGCTTGCGACCCTAGCGCCGAAAAAGACGGGACTGCGCGGCTATCGCGGCGTTGGATCGTTGCAAGGCCGATGGAAGGATGACTGGCTGCCGCGTTTTCGGGAGTCGTTCGAAACGGAGCCCGCGCGCTGTTCTGCGTACGCCTATATCAACCTGGCGCGCGGCATCCGCGATTTCTCGGTCTATTCTCGCGTCTATCCCTGGGATCATGCGGCGGGGGTGCTGATTGCGCGCGAGATCGGCGGCAAGGCGGCCTATCTCAGTGACGGCGCGCCTTATCTGCCGCGCGTCACAGTTGGAACGCCCCTATTAGTTGCAGGCCATCAAGATCAATGGGACTTCATCAGGACTGAAACTGGCCTTACCTGATCTGTCCGTGAACTTTTGCTGGCCGCCAGCTGTTTCTGGAGACAAGGGAATTTGTCTGAGGGAAAAAGCTCTAAACATGAAAACCGAGACTACCGCTGGTGAAAAGCGCGCCGAGCTATATCGCATGGTGACGCCCGAGCATATCTGTCCGTTTGGGCTTAAATCGAAAGCGCTTTTAGAGCGCAAGGGCTACAAGGTGGAGGATTATCACCTTCGCTCTCGCGACAGCACCGACAAGTTCAAGGCTGAGCACAATGTCGAGACGACGCCCCAGACCTTTATCAAGGGCGACCGCATTGGCGGTTATGACGCGCTGAAGAAATATTTCGGGCTCGACGTCGAGGACCCTGATAAAAAAACCTACACGCCTGTGATCGCAATTTTCGCGATGGCGTTCCTGATGGCGGCGGGGGCGCGTTTTGCGCTGACCGGGAGTCTTGCTGGCCTTAGAACGGTCGAGTGGTTCATCGCCTTTTCCATGTGCCTTCTGGCGCTGCAAAAGCTGGGCGAATTGAGCAGCTTCTCAAACCAGTTTCTCGGTTATGATCTCTTGGCGCAGCGTTTTGTTCCCTATGCTTATATCTATCCCTTCGCCGAAGCCCTGGCGGGCATTTTGATGATTGCCGGCGTCATGATCTGGCTGGCGGCGCCTGTGGCGATTATTATCGGGACAGTGGGCGCCGGTTCAGTGTTCAAAGCCGTTTACATCGACAAGCGCGATTTGAAGTGCGCCTGTGTTGGAGGAAACTCCAATGTGCCGCTCGGTTTTGTGTCGCTCACCGAAAACCTGATGATGATCGCCATGGGCGTGTGGATGCTGGCGAGCTAGTCGGCGCGCGCCTTTAGTTCGTCCAGCGCCGGAAAAAGATAGGCTCTGAGATCCGCATCCTCATCATTCGTGACGAACAAAAGCGCCTGATTTGTGTCGGGGAAAAGCAGGAGTGCAGAGCGGAAGCCGTCATCCCAGCCGAAATGGCGGATCATGCGCGGGCGATCAGGCCGGTTTTCTACAACCCAGCCCATCGCGCCGGATTCCGCCCTGTCTTCGTCGATCATCCAGCGCGGCGTCCACATGTCAGCAAGGGCGCCGGCATCCAGAACATGCGCCTCGCCAAGCGAACCACCCGCCAGCAGCGCTTGGGCGAAAGGCGCGAAAGACATGACGCTCGTGTTCAATGTCGAGCTGGGTCCGTGTCTTCGATTATAGGGATAGTGTTCAATCTTGCGCTTCTCTCCCTTTGCGCCGGCATGGCCAATGGTTCGCAGCGTTATTTCCGTATCGGGATAAACAAAGGTGGCGCCATTCATCCCGAGCGGAGTGAAAATATTGGCGCTCATATAATCTTCAAATGACATGCCGGAGATGCGTTCGA
>JAUIEG010000619.1 GCA_030428745.1 Alphaproteobacteria bacterium | reverse complement strand
GCCCCGACCCTGGCCCGAGACGTCGCCGCCTATGAACCCCATGATGCGCTGTTCGCCGGGCCGGACGGGCTAGACGCCTATCGGGCGATCATCCGGCAATTGCCCGGTCACCTTGCTGAAGAAGGCCTCGTTCTCATGGAATGCAGCTCGGGCCAGACCGGGGCGCTTGACGGCATTCTTCATGAGCTGGCGCCCGAAAACACTATATTTACCCTCTATGACCTTGCTGAAAGGCCACGCGGTGTGGGATTTGACCGCAGAAAGGGGGAAAAAGGGGATTGAAATGCGCGGGACACGCACTATCATGGGTCGCAAGACAGGGGTTCAACGCCTTCGACTTCCTTGAATCTTCGGCGGCCCGGTCTTGCATCCGACCATCGTCCGGTTTTGGCGTGATCCGTTGGGGATCGCTTTGTTCGGAAACAGTCGGCGCTGACCCCGCAGCCTCGCTGCGCCAGGAACAAGACAATCGCATGAAGAAACAGGCGGGTCTGATTTTCCGCCGTTAGCTGGAAAGACTGTTTTCATCGCGAAAAGACGGGGTAAGCCCGCTTTTCGGTAGGGGAATTGTTAAAGGTAAAAATATGAAGCGTGGTCGTAACCAACGCCGCCGTCCCGGTGGCGGATCAAATCCAAACCGGGCGCTCGACTCCAATGGCCCGGATGTTCGTATTCGCGGCACCGCCAATCAGATCTATGACAAATATCAGGCGCTCGCGCGCGACGCTTCTTCCGCCGGCGACCGTGTGAAGGCCGAAAGCTATCTTCAGCACGCAGAGCACTATTTCCGCCTGATTCGCTCCATGCAGCCGGCGCAACAGCCGAATCAGCAGCCGTCGGATAATACTGACGGCGAACAGCCAAGCGTTGACGACAACGATCAGGAACAACCCCAGCGCGAAACGAAGCCGCGCGCGCCGCGCCGGAATGGCAATGCTCCTTCGGAGAATGACGGAGGCGACAGCGCCCCCGCCGCCAAAGAAGACAGCGCCGCCCAAGCCGCTCCCGCCGCTGAGAAAAAAGAAGAGCCCCAAGCGGCTGCGGAGGAGGAGAAAAAGCCTCGCCGTCGCCGGGCTCCCCGTCGCACGACCAAAAAGGACGACGACAGCGCCGCCGAAACGCCTCCCGCTGCTGCGGCTGAATAGGACGCCGCAGAATAAATTGCTGTCGCCCATGTCGCGACTCACCGCGATCTCGTAGTCTCCTCTCTTAAAAAGAGGAGAGAGGTGCATGGCTGAACCCGATTCGTTACTCGACCTCACTGGCAAGACCGCCATTGTCACCGGCGCCTCGCGCGGCATAGGCGAGGCGATCGCCCGGCGCCTTGCGCAATATGGCGCCAATGTCGTTGTTTCGAGCCGCAAGCTCGACGCTTGTGAATCGGTCGTACGGTCCATCAATATGCTGGAGGGGCGCGAAACCGCTTTCGCCATCCCCTGCAATATTACTCACAAGGAAGAGTTGCAGCGCCTCGTTGATGAAACGAAAGCGAAGTTGGGACCGGTCGACATTCTCGTCGCTAACGCCGCCGTCAATCCCTATTACGGTCCGGCGTCGGACATGACCGATGAGCAGTTCGACAAGGTAATCGATTGCAACGTCAAATCTCCGCATTGGTTGTCGCAGATGGTGTTGCCGGAGATGCGCGCGAGAAAAGATGGATCGATCATCATCATTTCATCAATTGGCGGTTTTATAGGATCGTCTTCACTCGGCGCATATAATATTTCCAAGGCGGCCGATCTTCAGCTCGCGCGAAACCTCGCGGTGGAGGTTGGCCCCGACAATGTCCGGGTTAACTGCATCTGCCCCGGCGTTGTTAAAACCCATTTCGCCGAAGCGCTCTGGAAAGACCCGAAGATCGAAAAGGTCATGACGGAGCGTCTGCCGCTGCGCCGTTTCGGCGAGCCTGACGATATCGCCGGCGCCGCTGTGTTTCTGGCCTCGCCGGCCGCGCGGTGGATGACAGGGCAGGCGATGATCATTGATGGCGGGGCAATGATTTCGCTGGGCGAGCTGTAAGACAATTCATGGCTGATCCGTCGATGAATTTCGGCGAAGCCGCCGCGCGTTATTCGGCGTTTCGCCCCGACTATCCTCAGGACGTTTTCGATTTTCTTTTATCCCATGTGACGAGCGGGCGGGCGCGCGCCGCCGATCTCGGTGCCGGGTCGGGGCAGGCGACGCGGCGGCTCGCCGGCTTGTTTGACGAGGTTACGGGTGTCGAGCCGGACGGCCGGCTCGCGGGCGAAGCTCGCCTGCCGGAGAACGCGGCGATTGACATAAAAGCTGCAGAGGCGGCGATCTTTGAAAGGGCGAGCCTTGATGCAGTGATCAGCGCGACGGCGTTTCACTGGATGGACCAGAAACTCATCTGCAAA
>JAUIEG010000618.1 GCA_030428745.1 Alphaproteobacteria bacterium | reverse complement strand
CCTGTTGACATATTGCGGTGAAATCGCCGCCTTGTTTTCGCCGTGTATGGCCGTCACAGCGGTTTAACCAAAAAAAGGAGCCAATTCATGCGTTCAGCCATCCTTCCCGCCGCAGCCGCCGCCATCATGATGGCAGGTTGCGCCGCGCCGACCGCCAGCGCCGCCGCTCCCGCCGATGCGCCGCGCACCATCACCGTCACGGGCGAAGGCCGCGCCGCCGCCGCGCCGGATATGGCGGTGATCTCCATCGGCGTCAGAAGCGAAGCGCCGACCGCCGCCGCGGCCCTGCGCCAGAACTCCGCAGACATGAGCGCGACGATCAAAAAGTTGAAAGATCTCGGCATCGCCGACAAGGACATTCAGACGTCGGGCCTGTCCGTTAATCCGCGCTATAATTATGAAAACAACAGATCGCAGCCGGAAGTGATCGGCTTTACCGCTTCGAACAGCGTCACGGTGCGTCTGCGCGATCTTTCCTCCGCAGGGTCTGTGATTGACCAGGCAGTGCAATCCGGCGCCAATACGCTCGGCGGGGTCTCGTTCTCCTTTTCCGAACCGAAACCGCTCTATGACGAAGCGCGCCGCGACGCCGTCACCGAGGCGAAAGCGAAAGCCTCGTTGCTGACAGACGCCGCAGGCGTTCGTCTCGGCAAGCTTCTCTATATTCAGGAAGGCTACGCCCAGGCGCCGCAGCCGAAAATGTATTCAGCGCGGATGGAGATGGCGGATTCCGCCGCCAACGTCCCTATGGAGGCTGGCGAGTCGGAGGTGAATGTCACCGTTTCACTGGTCTATGAGATTGAGTGACCGTTGGGTTTTTAAAGTCTTAGTGTGAAACGGCCCCAAACGGGGCCGTTTTCATTTGGAGAACAGGTCGCCGAAGAAATCGCCTTCATTCCAAACCGGTTTTTCCGGCGCATCGGCGATGGCGCGGGCGATGATATAATTGATCTCCGCAAAGCGTGCGAGCTCGTCATAAAGAATGGGCTGGGAAATGTCGTCACTGGGTTTGTGATAATGTTTCTCATAAAAATCCCAGAACTTTTCTTCTCCGCCATTGGCGAACCCCGTCCACAAATAGACGGACGGCACCCCCTGCTCTACAAATCGATAATGATCGGAGCGAGTGAAAATTCCCAGTTCCGGGATTGGATCCGGCGACAGGGCGACCCCCGTTTCTTCAAGAGCCGTTTTCATGACCGTTCCAATCGATGACCGCTCAGCGCCGAATACGGTGACGTCAGTAAATTCATGCAGGATCACTGGCATGTCGAGATTGACATTGGCGACCATCTCACCATCGCCAATCGTCGGGAAATGGGCGAAGTAATCAGCGCCGAGAAGCCCTTTTTCCTCGGCCGTAACGGCGACGATCATAATGCTGCGTTTCGGCGCGCCTTCTTCCATGAAGCGCTGCGCCGCCTCCAGCATCGTTGCAACGCCTGTGGCATTGTCCATGGCGCCGTTGTTGATCCCGTCCTTACCTATAGCGGCGAGGCGTTCATTTACGCCCAAATGATCAAGATGCGCGGTCAGGATTACATATTCGTTTTTCAGTTTCGGATCGGCGCCGGCGATAAGTCCCACAACATTGGGACTTGTTGTGCTTTTCCGCTTCATCGCGCCGGACATGGAGACTTTCACCGCCAGATCGAAACTGCCGACGGGATCGCGCTCCCCGTTAGCCGCCGCGCGCGCGTCTTCATAAGCCGCCGGCGCGCCTTCAAACAGGAGCGCCGCCCGCTCGGGATGAAGAACCGCTCTCGCCTTGATATTCGGACCCGACGTGTCGGCGCGGCCATCAGGCCATTTCCACGTCATAATCGAATAATACGGGTTAGCGACGCGCCGCTTCCAGGATGTTTGCTCCTCGCTTTCCGCCGTTGATAGAATGATTGCGCCGATAGCGCCGCGGTCGGACGCCTCTTTCGCCTTCAAACTGTCGGACGTGAAATGGGCGTAGCTCTCATCATTGAAAGTATCGGGAGCGCCCGAGAAATAGACAACAACTTTTCCGTTAACATCCACATTGGCGAAATCATCATGTCCGAAAGCCGGCGCGTGAACGCCGTAACCAATGAACACCGCCGACGCCTGCATGATAGAAAAAGCATCCGCCGCGATGGATGGGTAAACAACAAAATCTTTGAGGCTTTCAAGCTGACGCAGATCGCCATCGGGCGATGTGACCGACATCGCCGCAGCATCCAGAATTGGCGTTGCTGAAACAAGCGGAACGTCCTGCCGCCAGCGGCCATTGGCGCCAGGCTTTAGACCGAGCCCATCCATGCGGGCGGCCACATAATCCGCCGCCTGTTGATAGCCTTTGGATCCGGCTTCACGTCCCTCGCGGGCGTCATCTGAAAGCCATGCAATGTCGGCGCGGATGCGCGC
>JAUIEG010000617.1 GCA_030428745.1 Alphaproteobacteria bacterium | reverse complement strand
AATCTGTTCATGGGTCATGTCCGGCGTCAGAACAGCGATCAGTTTCGCCTGTTTCGACGCGTCGGCGACATTGGCGACTTCAAGACCGTCTTCTTCGGCCCGTTTTGCGCCCGGCCCGCCGGGGCGCACGCCGACAATCACCTTGCAGCCTGAGTCCCGCAGGTTCAGCGCATGCGCGCGACCCTGACTGCCATAGCCAATGACGGCGACAATATCGTTTTTCACAATCGCCGGGTTTGCATCGTCTTCCGTATAGACTCTCATGTCGTTCAAATCCCTCTGTCTTACTCGTTGGGTGTTTCAATAGTGACGGCGCCCTTCGACGCCGAGGAAACCAGTTTCGCGTATTTGTCGAAGACGCCGCCCATGCGGTTCGGCGCTTTGGGTTTGAAGGCCGCGCGGCGCGCCGCCCAGTCGATGTCGGCGTCAATACGGCGCGCTTCGGCGTCGATCGTGATCTTGTCCCCATCCTGAAGCAGGCCGATGGGGCCGCCGACCGCAGCTTCCGGCGCAACATGGCCAATGACGAAACCATGGGACGCGCCGGAAAAACGCCCATCGGTGATGAGCGCAACCTTGCCGGCAAGGCCCTGCCCTGCGACGGCCGCTGTCGTCGCCAGCATCTCACGCATGCCGGGTCCGCCTTTTGGGCCTTCATAACGAATAACGACAACGTCGCCTTCCTTGATCTCGCGATCATTGACCGCCTTGAACGCAGCCTCTTCCCCGTCAAAGACGCGCGCTGTGCCTTCAAAAGCGCCGTCAGCGTAACCGGCGGTTTTTAACACGCCGCCTTCCGGCGCGAGATCGCCGTAAAGAATCCTGAGGCCGCCAGTTTGTTTGAACGGGTCCGCCACAGCATGCACGACCTTCTGGCCGGGCGTTTCTTCCGCTTTCTTGAACTCACCGAACAGCGTTTCGCCGGAAACCGTTGGCGTATCTTCGATTTTGCCGCCGTCCATCAGGCTCTGGCCAAAGAGACGGACACCGCCAGCAGCATAAAGGTCTTTCGCAAGATACTGCCCGCCCGGCTTCAGGTTCGAGATCACCGGCGTTGTGCGCGAAAGCTCGTCAAAGAGATCGATAGAGAACGGGACACCCGCTTCGGCGGCGATCGCGGCCAGATGCAACACAGCGTTGGTTGAACCGCCCGAGGCGACAACAGACGTTGCGGCGTTGCGCAAGCTAGTCTCCGTGATGAACTGGCGCGCGGTCTTGGCGTCTTTCACCAATTGCGCCGCCAGCTTGCCGCAACGAACGCCTTCCACCGCTTTTTCGTCCGCAATTGCTGGCGGATCACCCGCGCCGATGGGGGCGAGCCCCAAAAACGCCAGCGCCATGGCCATGGTGTTCGCCGTGAACTGCCCGCCGCAGGCGCCGGCGCCCGGACAGGCCGCGCGCTCAACCTGATCGAGTTCCTCGTCAGAATAATCGCCCTTCGCGTGCGCGCCGACAGCTTCGAATACATCCTGAATGGAAAGGTCTTTTTCCTCACCACGGAATTTACAGTGACCGGCCATGATCGTGCCGCCATAGAAAATGACGCCGGGAATATCCATGCGCGCCAAAGCCATCGCCGCCGCCGGCAATGTCTTGTCGCAACCCACAAGGATGACCGCAGCGTCAAGGGAATGTCCGCGTACGGCGAGTTCAATCGAGTCCGCAATCACCTCGCGTGAGATCAGCGAGGCGCGCATCCCCTCGCCGCCCATGGTGATGCCGTCGGAAACGACGATGGTGTTGAAGTCGACCGGGGTTGCGCCGCCGGCGCGAATACCCTCGCGCACGGGCTCCGCCAGCTTGTCGAGATGCATGTTGCAAGGCGTCACGGTGGACCAGGTGTTCACCACAGCGATGATGGGCCCGGCGAGTTCCTCGTCGCCCAGCCCCGTTGCGCGCAGCATCGCACGCGCCGGCGCCTTGGCAGGTCCCTTAGTGATTGCGTCTGATCTTTTCGTCGTCATCTCGTCCGTTCGTTCTTTCCTGAACGGACCGCCCGGGCATGAAAAAACCCGCTTCCTTTCGGGAGCGGGCTGTCCGGAGGTCCGTCGTGCTAAACTAGCGCGCGGGCTCCATGGCCGCTCCCCGAATGGGGCTAATAAGGAGTACGAGTACGAGCACCACAAGGGATACAGCCATAAGCATCGGGTCCGCGATTACCGCGCCCTCTCCCTTCATGCTGATGTCCGCCAAAGCCCGCATTTCACTACTCTTTCGCGCCGTTTTTGCAGCGCAGAACCCGCTTACATCCCGGCCTGTTAACAAACAAGGAAAAAATGCCCGTTTTGGTCATTTTTTTCGTTTGGAGCGCTTAGCGTGCGCGCATCCTTAGCAGATTCCGCTCACCACGGAATCGGATCGGCTGGAGACAGCTTTTATGGCCTTACCTGCCCG
>JAUIEG010000616.1 GCA_030428745.1 Alphaproteobacteria bacterium | reverse complement strand
AGCCAGGGCCTTGAGATCATAGCCGCCCTCAAGAATGGAGACCAGCCGCCCACCCGCCTTATCCCTCGCGACGGCGGCGATCTCGCGGGTCGCCCAGGCGAAGTCCTCCTCCGTCAGCTGAAGCCCGCCCAGGGGGTCCGCCGCGTGGGCGTCGAAACCGGCGGAAATAACGATCAGTTCCGGCCCGAAATCGGACAGCGCCGGCAGCAAGGTCTCGCCCCAGGCCCGGCGGAAAGCGAGGCTCCCTTCCCCGCCGGCAAGGGGGGCGTTGGCGATATTATCGAAGGCGCCGCGATCCGTGGCCCGCCCCGTTCCGGGATATTGCGGCCATTCATGGGACGAGGCGTAAAAAGCATGCTCGTCATGCCAGAAGGCGGCTTCCGTGCCATTGCCGTGATGCACATCGAAATCGACGACGGCGACACGTTTTGCGCCATGGGCCGCGCGCGCATGAAGCGCGGCGATGGCGGCCCCGTTAAAAAGGCAGAAGCCCATGGCCCGTTCCGGCTCGGCATGATGGCCGGGCGGCCGCGCGGCGATGAACGCGTTGGCCGCCTCGCCTTTATATAAGGCGTCTATGGCGGCGCAGGCGCCGCCGGCGGCGCGCAAGCTTGCATCGACCGAATGCGGTCCTGCGAATGTGTCGGCGTCGAACTGAACCAGACCCTCGGCCGGCGAATTGTCTTCGATGAGGTCGCGGAAGGGCCCGGGGTGAACCCGCTCCACCTGTTCGGCGGTCGCCCGCGGCGGGATGCGCCGCTCAAGCGAGGCGAAGTCTTCCGACGCCAACCTCTTTTCGACAGCAGCGTAGCGGCCGGAATGCTCCACATGGCCGGGCGGCACTTCATGGGCGCCGAAAGAAGCGTGGGTGTAAAGTAGCGTGGTCATGACGTTTCTTTTATCGCACCCCCGTCCCCGTGAGAAAGCACTGCGTTATGTTTTCGGCGTGAATGGTCTATAGCTTCACGAAACGCAACATCCCGGAGGCCCTATGCCGCAATTCGACATGATCGTCATTGACCCTGAACGCGCCCAAGGCGCGACGATCGAGGAACATACAGCCGGAAAACCCCTGCGCGAGGGCGGCGGCGACGAAACCTATCGCTGCGGCGGATGTAAAACGAAGCTACTGGTGAAGGTCGCCCATCACGACGCCCATGGCGCCGTCATCAAATGCGGCAAATGCGGCAAGATCAATATCGAGCCGCATCACCATTAGGCGTGGTCAAAGGATTTCGACAGGCGCGCCCACGGCTACCGCGCCCAGCGCGCGCGGCACGGCGTTCATGCCGAAAATGACGCCATTTATACGAGGGTCAGTCGACCGGTGAATGCGCGCAAGACTGGCGAGCGGTTCTTTCCCCATGCGCGCGCCCGTTTGTTGATCCGTGGTCGTGACAATACAGCGGTCGGACGGTTTCACCAGATCAAGGACGACGTCGCCGATTTTCAATTTACGCCAATTATCTTCGGGCCAGTCGTCATCGCAGTCGATGACAATGTTCGGACGGAAACGCGCCATAGGCACGGGCGCACCGCCATGAACCTCAATATCGCGATTGAGCGCCGCCAGCGACCCCGTCGTCGTCACCAGGATCGGAAAAGCGTCAGCGAAACTCACCGGCTCAGGCTCAGGCGTCCAAACGCTTTCCTTCATGCGAACCGCATCATCGTCCATGAACACAAGATGGGCTTCGCCGCCAAGAAGCGCTGACAGAAAATCGGATGCGGACGCATCGGCAATGGCGGCGTCAACTTCTGAGCCCCAAATGACAACGCGGCGGCGGCTTTTCCCATCCGGGCGATCTATTGCAACAGTGCGCCCATTTGACGAGAGCGTCAGGCCGTTTGCGGTAATGTGCGCATCAATGGTGGCAAGTTGGGGATGGCTGCGCTGGGTCAGAAACTTGCCGTCAGCATCGACGACGAGCCAGCGGCGATCACCCTTAAGTCCACGAACCCCCACTTGCGCAACGTCGAGATCAATACCGCGCATTCCCTTGACAGGGTGGATGTGCAACGAGACGACGCGCATTTATCCAAGCATGCCTTCCATCAAGGTTTCCGCGACGCCGGGTGGCGGGGTCGAACTATCGGGAACGAAGAAATCCGGCGCCAGTTTTTTCGACGGATCGACGCGGTATTTCTCAAAATCCGTGACGCCATTTTCATGGAGGAAGGTATCGTCAATAATGAAATTACCGGAAAAGTCCTTCGCCGGTTTGGTGAAGATTAGGTGGGCCGCATCGGACAGAATATCGACGCTGCGTGAGGCCTGCATCATGGCGTCGCCGCCAAGCGCGAATTTCACCGCGGCCGTCGCAATCGCCGTACGCGGCCAGAGCGCGTTGAACGCAACACCGTCATTTTTGAATTCAGCCGCCATGCCGAGAACGCAC
>JAUIEG010000615.1 GCA_030428745.1 Alphaproteobacteria bacterium | reverse complement strand
GGCGGCGGTGTTGCGCGGGCAGGGCTCAAGGATAATGTCAGCCGCCTTGACGCCGATGGCGGCAAGTTGATCGGCGACAAGGCCCGCATGTCCGCGCCCGCAGATCACCAGCGGGGGCGCAAAATTTTCACCGTCATCATCAAGGCGCAGGACCGTTTCCTGAAACAGGGAGCGGTCGGACACAAGATTGAGAAACTGCTTCGGCCGCGTCTTGCGGGAAAGCGGCCAGAGCCGCGTTCCAGATCCGCCGGACATAATGACTGGTTGGATTTTCACGATGGGTCTCTTGCTTTCAAAAAGGCGTCGGCTTCCGCGGCCGCTTCAAACAGGTGATAAAGGATGCTGGCCGGAACGTCACGGGCGAGGCGTTCGCCGTCGCTGTCGAATTCATCGATCCACAGGCCTTTGGGCTCCACGGCGAGATAAGTCTCGAAAAGATCGCCGATCAGTTTTTCTGCATTCTTCTCGGCGCCGTTCGAGCCGTGTTTCGCCATGACGAGCGACGCGCGCAGATATTCCGTTTGCGGCCACAGGCGTTTGGCGCCGTGAATCTTGTTCACAACGGGCGCCGCCACATTGTCGATCAGACCATGAAAATCGGGGTCGGCGCCGTAGGTGAGCGCGTTTGTGTAAAGTCGCTTTCGCATATCAAGGGGCGTGCGCCGCCCGCAGGCTTCATAGGCGTTCAGAAGCCAGACCCATTCAAGCATGTGACCCGGTTCGATCGGGTCATCTGCTCGCGGCTTCCAGTCTTCGGTGAAATGTTCACGAACGATGCTGTTGGCGTCGCCGTAAAACGCCGAGCAAAAGAGATCGTAGATTTTATCCGCGTAGTCGAGATACCCCTCTTCGCCGGTTGCGCGATGGAGCGCCATGAAGGCTTCGAACAGATGCATATGCGGGTTCTGGCGTCGCGGCAGTTCTTTTCGGTCGCTTTCAAGCCAACCGCCATGTGGCGATGTGAGCTCCCGGTCGAGAAAAGCAATGGTGTTGTCTGCGAGGGACTTTGCGCGGGCGCTGTCTCCGGCCTTGATGCGCGAAGCGCAGGCAAGAAGCATAAACGCCTGATCGTAGAGATCGCGACGGTCGTCGATCACTTGTCCATCGTCGCCGAGATGAAAGACACAGCCGCGTGCGCCGCCCTCGGGACAGGCGTGAGTCAGGAGATAATCAAAACCACGCGCCGCGATGGGATCAGCCCCATCGAGCCAGCCGAGCCGCCCCGCCTCGGTGAAGGTATGAACCTGGCGGCAAAGGGTCCGGACACGCCGGGGCCGGCCTGTCGATGGTGTTCCATCGAAATTGAGGGCCTCGTAAAAACATCCGGTGTCTGCTTCCACACCGCGCTCTGCCCAGAACGGCAGACAGTCCGCAACGAACCAGTGGCGAAATCGCTCCAGGGAAGATTGAAGACCTGTCATGGCGCTGAGGCGGCCCTTCGCAACTTCGGCATTACTCTCATCCAGAACGGCGAACTACTCAACCGTCACCGACTTGGCGAGGTTGCGCGGCTGATCCACATCAGTGCCTTTGGTCGTCGCCGTGAAATAGGCGAGGAGTTGCACCGGGACAGCGTAAACGATCGGCGAAAGCATCGGGTGTGTCTTCGGCGTTTCGATTGTCGCCCAGGCTTTGGCGCCGGCTTTCGCGATCCCGTCCTTACAAGAAATTAAGAGCGCCTTGCCGTCGCGCGCCATCACTTCCTGCATGTTCGAAACGGTCTTTTCGAAATGCGCGTCCATAGGCGCAATCACGGCGATGGGAAGGTTTTCGTCGATCAGCGCGATGGGCCCGTGTTTCAATTCGCCTGAAGCATAGCCTTCAGCGTGAATGTAGGAAATTTCCTTAAGCTTCAGCGCGCCTTCGAGCGCCATAGGATAGGAAACGCCGCGGCCGATATAAAAAACGCCGGTGGCTTTTGCGATATCGCGGGCGATAGCCTCGATGTGATCGCTTTGCTTCAAAGCTTCGGTGACAAGGCGCGGCAATTCAAGCAGGCCGGAGACAAGCTCCTGTTCTTCCTCTGGCGACAGGACCTTGCGCGCGCGTCCTGCTGCGATAGCGATGCAGGCGAGTGACACAAGCTGGCACGTAAAAGCCTTGGTGGAGGCGACGCCGATTTCAGGCCCCGCCGCCATGGGAAAAATGGTGTCCGCTTCCCGGGCGATGGAGCTTTCCGGCACATTGACGACCGTAGCGATCTGCTGGCCGTTGGCGCGGGCTTCGCGCAACGCCGCCAGCGTGTCGGCGGTCTCGCCCGACTGCGAGATAAAGAGCGCGCCGCCATTCGGCGTCCATGGCACATCGCGATAGCGCAATTCGGAAGCGACATCGATTTCAATGGGCAAGCGCGCCCATTTTTCAAACCAGTATTTTGCGACGAGCCCGGCGTAATAGGCTG
>JAUIEG010000614.1 GCA_030428745.1 Alphaproteobacteria bacterium | reverse complement strand
TGCGCGCGCTGCGCCGGGGCTTGCCCGCGCCTTGGGCGGTCCCCTTGCGGGCGCCGCAGTGGAGCAGTTGTCGCGCGCAATTTTCGGCGACGGCGTTGTTGACGAAGACACGCTCGCCGAGGCGCTTGCCGTCGCGACGCCGGAACAGCTTCTGGCGATCAGACAAGCCGAACAGGACTTTCAGATCGCCTTGCGCCAGGCGGGCGTTGAGGAATTGCGCATCGCCGCCGTCGACCGGTCGAGCGCCCGTGAGCGGCAGATAAAGATGAACGATTGGACACCTTCGGTGTTGGGCGCTGTTGTCATTCTCGGTTTCTTTGCTGTGCTTGCTATTATGGTCGCCAAGAAACTGCCGTCGGGCGCCGAGACTGAATTTTCGATCATGCTCGGCGCACTCGCCACCATGACCGCGGCGGTGGTCAATTATTTTTTCGGTTCTTCCGCCGGTTCACGGGAAAAGACGCGGCTGATCGCGTTCCCGGTTCCTGAAGGACCGGCGCCTGAAAGCATGGAGACGACCGCGAAGAAATAGCGCGTGCGCGGGATGACAACCGGCGCCGCAACGGTCAAAAGGATGGGATGAAGGCCAAGGGTTTTGACATTGCGATAATCGGCGGCGGGGTGATTGGCCTGACGCTCGCCCGCGCGCTTGCCGACCGGGGCGCGACAACCGCCGTTGTCGACGCCGGGCCGGTCTTACCCCAGGCGACACACGCCGCCGCCGGCATGCTCGCCCCGTCTTTTGAATATGGCGAGGAGTTCGGCGGGCCGGCGGAGGCCGTTTATCGCCTTGGCGCTCTCAGCCTCGCCATGTGGAAAGACTACGCCGCGGCGCTGGAAGAAGAGACCGGCGTTTTTGTCGACTATCGCGGCGACGGCGCGCTTGGGCTTTCCTATCGCGACGCCCAGACGGAACTCCTCGCCGAACAGGCGGCGCGGGTGACAAGCCTTGGCGGCGCCGCGGAAATGATTTCCGGAGACGAAGCCCGCGAACTCGAACCGGCGCTGTCGGCGGACATTGTCGCCGCGCTTCATGCGCCGAAGGACACCCAGGTCGATCCGCGCCGGGTGATGGCGGCGCTCGCCGCGTCTCTTGAAAAGCGCCAGGTTGAAATCATCAAGGCGCGGGTCCTGTCCTTTGGCGACGGCGAGGCTTCGCGCCAGTTCGTCAGCGTTGAGGGCGACGCTTATGAAGCCGAAACTATTGTGCTCGCCGCCGGCGCCGTCAGCGGCCTGACGCCCATGGGGCTTGTTTATCCCGTAAAGGGAGAGGCGACGGCGATCGCGAGCGAGGGCGTCATTACCCGCGTCGTGCGCGCCCCGGGCGCTTATATCTGTCCGAAAGCCGAGGGCCGCCTGGTCATCGGCGCGACCGAAGAGATCGGCCCCCTAGACCATCATTCAGTTTCTCCGGCGGCGATCGCGGGGCTTCGCGCGAATGCGGCCCGCGCCGTCCCGGCGCTTGAAGGCGCTGAGGAGCTGGAGCGCTGGGCGGGCCTCCGGCCCGGCACGCCGGACGGCGCCCCGATCATGGGCCAGGACGAAAAAGGGCGCTTTCTCGCCCTTGGTCATTTCCGCAATGGCATCCTCCACGCCCCGGCGGCGGCGCAGGCCATGGCGGCGCTGATCCTTGGGGAAACGCCGCCTATTGATCTCGCGCCATTCTCGAAAAGCCGTTTCAGTTCGGGACGGGATGGTTAGCGCTTTGTTGACGATTGGCCGCCAAATTGAGCGGGCTGAGCTGTAAGCGCCGCCAGAGGGATGCCCATGACTGCCGAAATCGCCGCCGCTGCGACTAACGGCGCCGCGTCTGTGACAGGCGCGGTTAAACGCGCAAGCGCGTCCACCGGCGCCGGCTTCGACTTCCTGATGAAAATGGCTGCGCGCGAAAGCGGCTTCGATCCCAACGCGCAGGCGAAGACGTCGAGCGCAGCGGGGCTGTTTCAGTTTATCGAGCAGACCTGGTTTTCGACCGTTAAAAAATACGGCGCGGAACATGGCCTCGGCGCGTCGGCGAACGCGATCTCTCAGAATGCAAGCGGGCGGTATCAGGTGAGCGATCCGGCTGCGCGCGAAAAGATTTTGAATCTGCGGTTCAACGCCGAAGCCGCCTCCGCCATGGCGGGCGAGCTTGCGAATGAAAACAAAATGATGATCGAAGGCCGCCTCGGCCGGGCCGCGACCAGCGCCGACCTTTATACGGCGCATTTTCTCGGACCCGCTGGCGCCGTGAAGCTTCTTTCTGCGGGCGCAAGCATGAAAGCCGCCGATTTGTTGCCGCAGGCGGCGGCGGCGAACCGCAATGTCTTTTATGACGGCGCGCGCGCGAAAAGCGTGGGCGAAGTCGTCGCCTCTATCGCAACATCCATGGGCGGCGCAGCCAATGCGACCGGCGGCGCCCC
>JAUIEG010000613.1 GCA_030428745.1 Alphaproteobacteria bacterium | reverse complement strand
AGGGATCGGAACGGCGCACGGGCTGTCAGTTCTCGTTTACCTGCGACGGCTCCATGCAGGCGCGTCTTAACAAGCGCAAATGGAAAGAGTCCGATGATCTCGCCGGCGCCATTCTCGCTGGCTTGCGCGCGCCGATCAGCCGGAACGCCACGCATTATCACGCCAATTATGTGACGCCTCACTGGGCGGACTCTCTGACGCCGACAGCAACCATTGGAACGCACAAGTTTTACAAGTTCCGCAGCCGCCGCAATGTCGCCGCGGCTCCTGCTGCGATGTAGTCTGCGCGCTTCCGCCTGCACATCTTTTCAGCTCTTCAGTCCAGTAAAAGGCGTCCGAACAGACATGGAGGATGCGCAATATGCTAAGGTCGTCGCTCTCCTGCCTGCCTGGAACGCGCAGGATTTTATTACCGAAACGCTTCAATCGCTAGCGGCGCAGTCCTGGCCGAATTTCGAAGTGCTGATTTCCGTTGATCTGTCGACCGATGAAACAGCATCGCTGTGCAAGAAATTCGCAGGGCAAGATGAGCGGTTTCATGTCATCGAACAGCAGGCACGTCTTGGTTGGATTGGCAATGTCAATGCGCTGATTGAGACTGCGGACGGCGAATATCTTCTCATCGCTTATCACGATGACCTGCTCGATCCTGAACATGTGAATACGCTCGCGCCGTTGTTGGAATCGCGGCCAGACGCCGTCATCGCCTATGGTGATATTCGCGCCCATTACGTTACAGGCGAAATCGTTGAACGCGCTTATCCGGAAATAGAGGGCGTATCTGATCCTGCGAAACGGGCAAAGGCCATCATTCGCCGCAAAGGGTATTGGTCAACGCCCAATCATGGTCTTTTCCGCGCTTCGGCTGTAGGCGAGGCCGGTTTTTTCCGGCGTCATCGCGGCGGGGAATTCAGCGCCGACTGGCCGTGGCTGTTAAGAATGTCATTGCTCGGCGAATTTGTGCGCGCGCCGAAGGTTCTTTGCGACAAACACTATAAGCCCGCCAGCCTTTCTCATAACTGGAAATGGAATTTCCGTGAATTTGCCGGCGTCTTTGAGGAATGCGCGCATATTGTCATGGCCTCATCATTGCGGAGTGTCGACAAGGCGTTTTTAACCGCGCTCATCGCAGCGGAGTTCGCTAAAGAGCAAGCGCGCAGAAGCATTGCCTATCTTCGGCGCAAGGCGTCGCTCTGATCAGTGATTGGGGGAACGATACACGTTACAACCTACAAGCACATTTCGGCGTTTTCTTTGGCGACATTGAAGCCGCTTTTTCGTGTGGTTGCATGAGCCGGCGAGCCAGCGTTGTGCAGGGGGTTTGTGTGGTTCATATGGATGAAATGAACCTTCGCCTTTTCTTCCGGCGACAGTGAGGCGAACCGCGCCATGGAGTGGCTAACGGTTGGATGCGGGACTTTCGACATATCCCGTCCGGGCAATTCATCGCCTGAATAGAAAGTGGCGTCGAGAAAGGCGTAATCGACCTCGGCGATCTTGTCCTCGATACGCGTTCCTTCGGCGTCCCATTTCTCCCAACTGTCAATATCGGGAAGGTATATTGCGGTCTTCTCCGGCCCCTGGATAAGAAAGCCCACAACTTCGGAAAACTCCTGGCGGTGAGGAACAAGAAAAGGCGTGACAGAAATATTATCCGCCAACGTCTCCGCTTCGCCATCCTCCATGATCGCAGCGAAAATATTGTGATAGGTCATAAGCTGTGACCAGGGCCCGTTTTGCGCGAGGAAATCCGCCATACGCGGCATGGCGAACACCTGAATATTTTCGGCGCCCGCCGCCTCATGGCCGAACATCATCAGCCCCGCATAGTGACCGATATGCGCATGGGTGAGAAAGACACCGGTCACATGCGCCGGTTTGTCAGTGGGCGCAGCTTTGTTAAGGCGATGAAGCTGAAACTTGATGTCGGGGCTTGCGTCAAAGAGCCAGCGTTTTGGTTTTTCGTCCCGCCGGTCGATCAACGCCAGCGACGTGGCGAGACGGCGCAGTGACGGATCATCCCATGCGGGATCATCGGGATTTCCGATTTGCGGCTTACCGGCGTCCTGCGCCACCCCGAGAACAAGAAGGGAGACGTCGCATTGCGGCGTGTCTAGCTTCGCCTCGGGAGCGCAAGCGGCGAGCAAAATTAGTCCTAGAAGAATGGGCAGTCTTTTCATGGACTGAGACTAGAGGAAATCCAGCCCCAGATCGAGATTGGGCGCGGAATGAGTGATCCAGCCTGACGAGATGACGTCGACACCGGTTTCGGCGATGGCGCGAACGGTCTCGATGGTGACATTGCCGGAGGCTTCGAGTACTGCGCGGCCCTTATTGGTTTCGACGGCGCGTTTCAGATCAGTGGGCGCCATATTGTCGAGCAGGACAACATCGGCGCCATTT
>JAUIEG010000612.1 GCA_030428745.1 Alphaproteobacteria bacterium | reverse complement strand
GAGAACGCGAAAGTCTCTTCCCTTCGAACTCAGTTTGAAGGCGACACCGGCGCTGCCTACACCGCCTATACGACTGAATTCGACGAAACCGCTGACGCCGTTGAGCTTTGCGACCCGGAAGAATTACAGCGTCTTCGCCGCTCTCTCGACCGCCAGCTTGAGAATCTTCACGCGGTTGTGGCTCGCCTCGCCAACAAGCTTCAGCGAAAACTGATGGCGCAGCAGAATCGTAGCTGGATGTTCGATCTTGACGAAGGGGTGCTCGACGCTGCGCGCCTTGCGCGGATCATTGTCGACCCCATGCAGCCGCTTTCTTATAAAATGGAGCAGGAGCAGGATTTTCGGGATACTGTCGTCACGCTTCTTATCGACAATTCCGGCTCCATGCGCGGACGGCCGATCACCATCGCTGCTATCTGCGCGGACATTCTCGCGCGCACGCTTGAACGTTGCGGGGTCAAAGTCGAGATCCTCGGCTTTACGACCCGCGCATGGAAAGGCGGACAATCGCGCGAAAAATGGGTCGCTGACGGACGTCCGCCTAAACCCGGACGGCTGAATGACCTGCGCCATGTCATCTACAAGTCTGCTGATGCTCCCTGGCGGCGGGCGCGCACATCGCTCGGCCTGATGATGAAGGAAGGCCTCCTCAAAGAGAATATAGACGGCGAAGCGCTGATGTGGGCGCATCAACGTTTGCTTGGGCGACCCGAGTCGCGACGCATCCTCATGGTGATTTCCGATGGAGCGCCGGTGGATGACACGACGTCATCGGCCAATGGGGGCGCCTATCTTGAGCGCCACCTGCGTGAGGTGATCAGTTATGTGGAAAACCGCTCGCCAGTTGAACTTCTCGCCATCGGCATCGGCCATGACGTTACACGCTATTACCGGCGAGCCCTCACGATTGTCGACGTTGACCAGCTCGGCGGCGCGATCATCGACAAGCTTGCTGAACTGTTTGACGAGGACGCGCCTGAGCGGAAAAAACGCGGACGCGCAGCCTAATCCTTCCGTACCGCATTGATCTCAAATTCGACACGCACGTTAAGAGCAACCCCTTCATCATCAAGCCATGAAGCATTTTCACCGAGGTTGAATTCGGTGCGGATAAGCTCGGCATGGCCGCGGGCGTGAGCGTTACCTTCCTCAATATCGAGCTCAAACTGAAGCGTCACAGGCCGCTCAATGTCCTTGATGGTCAGGGCCCCGTCAGCGACAAAGTCCCCGTCCCCAACCGCTTTTACCCCTGATGTTTCAAAGGTCGCCTGAGGGTGGTTTTTGACGTCAAACCACTCAGAACCGGGAAGATTGGAGTCGCGCAGAGAGCCGCCAGTGGACGCCGATTCCGTTGACACAATAACGCGGATTTCAGCGTTCTCCGGATCATCTGGATTAAACTCGATGTCAGCCTGAAAATTCTCGAACGCGCCTCTGAATTCTTTACCGTTTTCATATCCCACGAAAGCCAGCTCGCTTTGGTCGTAGTCAACTATCCAATTGCCGTTTCCATCAGCAGAGCTATGGGAATGCGCCCCGCCCGTCGGCTCCAGCGCAGGCCCAGAGGATAGATAGAGTAGAGCGGCTGCTCCAAGTAAGGCGAATACGCCGACAATCGCCAGCCATGGGCCCTTGCCCATCGGGACCATACTCGTAAACACGCCATCCTTGTCGACAAAGGCGTGTTTCAACGCAGCGCCCACATGCAGGACCAACAATCCAAGTATTACATAGGCGAGCAGTTCATGGCGTTCTTCCATCATGTGCTCGACCGCTTCGCGGTCCGTGACGCCATTAAAGAAAGGCAAATGCGGAACGGGGATAAGGCCAAACCATCTGGTGGGAATATCCGTAGGCGAGACGGAAACAATCGCCCAGCCTGCAAGCGGCGTCAAAATGATCAACCCATAGAACGCCCAGTGGGTTCCCCGCGCCAAAAGCTTTTGCCAGTTCGCCATCGCGGCCGGGAGAGCCGGTGTGTGGTGGGTTAGCCGCCAGGCAAGCCGAACAAGCGACAAAAAGAGGATCGTCAATCCAAAGGATTTATGGAGTTGATAAAGATCGAATTTTACCGGCGAGGCATTCGGCAGGCCGTGCATGTACTTGCCGCCGATAATCTGCCCGATGATAAGCGCCGCAATCGTCCAGTGGAGGATTGCGGCGACTGGATTATAGCGCGCGCCGGCCAAAGGCCTACTCGCTCGCAGGAGCAGGCATCACCCACTCGGTTTCAATGACAATCTCAACCTCGTCACTGACAATCGGAACGGCGAAATCAAGCCCAAAATCGGAGCGATTTACCGTCGTTTTGCCGGAGAATCCGAGCTTGTAAACACTACCCGGCTCATCATACGCGCCTTTATGAAACACGACATTGAGCGTCGTCGGTTTCGTCACACCCTTGA
>JAUIEG010000611.1 GCA_030428745.1 Alphaproteobacteria bacterium | reverse complement strand
CCGGCGTCCTGTTCCAGATGCAGGCGCTCGATGCCGACATTGATGCTCTCGCCGCCTTCAAGCTCAACCTCGATCTCGACCTCCCAGTCGCCCGTTGACCCCTTCAGCAATTTTTTCGGCTCCGCGCCCATTGTCGTCCTCGTTTAAATCCAGATCCAGCCCGGTTTTGCCCGCGCTTTGCGCCGGTTGCAAGCCGCAGCCCATCACTAGGCTTCAGCCCGCTCAATCACGCGCTGGATCGCCCGATGGACGCGCCGGGGATATTGCAGCTCGAGATAATGCGTGCCGCCCGGAACAATCTCCAAATTCGCCCCGCCACGCGGCAAAACCTTCATCAGCGTTTCAGCGTTTGACCGCGGGACCAGCGAGTCAAAGTCTCCATGCAACACCTCGACCGGCACGGAGAGTGATTTCAGACCGTCAAGCAAGGGGCCAATCTGGGCGCGGCGGGCGGCGATTTCCGCCCGCACTTTCAGCCAGCGATTTGGTACATAGGGTTCGATCCCGTTTATGCCGCCAATCTTTTCGAGCTGGAGCGCATAGTCATGGGGCTCGTCGATGAGCGCCGCCACGGTGACGACGCCTTTCACAACGTCCGGAAAGTCGAGCGCCGCCTTAAGCGCCAGCTCACCGCCATAAGAGACCCCCATGGTCACGATCTTTTTGTCGCCAAACTCCCCGCCCCCATGGGATTTGGGCAGGAACGGTTTGATCGCCGCGACCTGACTGTCAAAATCAGTCACCGGCGCCCGGTGCCCCCTCCCGAAACCGGGCCGCGTCAGGACCACCACATCAAGGTCGGGCGGCGCCACCCGCAAGAATCGCTGGTAGATGAATTTGTTGCTTGGCGTCCCCGTGAACACGAAAACACGCCAGTCGCCCTCGCCCGGCCGGTGAAACGCGTCAATCTCCAGCGGCTGCGGCAAGGGCGCAGTGTAAGTGATTTCGCGAAATGACGATCCGAACACGGGTTCAGCCCCCTTGATTTGTGACAGTCTAACAGCCACCTGCGACCGCAGGAAAGCGCCCTATCGCCTTGAGACGGGTCAAACTTTCAGGCAATCTCCCATGCTATATGGGGGAGTGCATTGGAGATACCAGATGACCAGCGCAGTCCAGACCGCCGACATGTCCAGCGCCGTTGAAGAGCCGCAAGCGGCGAGCCTCGCGGAGTTGAAAGCCTATGCGCTTGAACAGCGCAAGGGCGTGTGCTGGCGCACCCTCCTGTTCGGCACGCTGGCGCAGGTGATTATTTTCACCACGACCTATTTCGCGATTATCGGCGTCGTGCCGCTCTGGGCCGGCTTCCTCATCAACTCCTTCTGGATGGTTCAGGGCTACACACCCGCCCATGAAGGCGTGCATATGAACATCCACGGCAAAGACACCCGCTTTCACTGGCTCAACTATCTCTATGGCGTGGTGAATGTGGGCTATGGTTTTCATTCCTACACCATGCACGCCCATAACCACCGCCTGCATCACCAGCACGCAAACGACCCCGACCGCGATCCGGAACATTTCGTCGCCCGGGCGAAGACATTCCCTGAGGGCGTCTTGCGCTGTTACCTTTATTACTTCACTGCGACGATCCACGGCTTTCGAAACACGAAATATCATCCGCGCCCGAGACGGTACCTGACGCGTGTCGCGATTGAACTGGGCGTCGTCTTCAGCGTGCTCGCCATCATCGTCGCCGCCGGTTACGGCTGGCTGGCGCTATGGCTGTGGGTCCTTCCGGCGCTCAACGCCTGGGCGTTCAACGCCTATCGCTTCATCTGGCTGCCGCATTACAAACTCGCAGATGAGCGCGACGACATGAAAGTCTCACGCGTGATGGTGACGGACAAAAGCCTCGGCGGACGCATTCTCGCCTGGGTCTTCAACTTCCACAATTATCACGAGATCCACCATCTTTACCCTTACGTGCCGTGGCACGCGCTGGAAAAGATTTACGATCGCGGAAGAGATGTGCTGGAGCGCGAAGGCATGCGCGCCGATCCGGTGAATTACCGCTAAACAACTTGCGTTGGTCTTGAATCAAAAACGCCGGCTCTATGAGCCGGCGTTTTGCGAGAATCATTCGAAGCAGTTCAGTTCTGCGCGTATCGCGCATCTTCAGCTTCTTCGACTTTACGAACAGCAATTTTCGCGTGGCCGCCATGATTGATGTGGGTGACGCGCTCGGCGAGATTGCCGGCCTTCGATTCTTCCACTGCGCAGCCATGACGCCGCGGAAAACTCGCATGCGATTTATTGAAGCCGCGCATCGCGGGGGTCACCAGTCTGGCGGGACTGCACGTCTCGTCACGCGAAGAGACGGTCCTTTCGTCATCGGCTGTCGCGGCGCCTGCATCGGCATTGGCGGCGGTTGCGCCAATTACCGTCATGGCGGCGGCGAGAGCT
>JAUIEG010000610.1 GCA_030428745.1 Alphaproteobacteria bacterium | reverse complement strand
CTCGGCGGCGCGCGCTCACACTCATATTCCTGTCCCCGCATTCATGTTTTCGCATGTGATCCCCAACCCGCTTGCCGCCCGTTAAAACCCTGTCCCTTACCGGGCGCTTGTCCTTGTCATAGCTGTCCTTGTCATAGCGCCAGCCGGCGCCCAGCCGACTCGCCGCCATGGTTAACCCCATTTTAGCGTCACAAACCCGCAATGCCAGCCATAGCTGCGCGCGGAACCCGGCAAGAATGGGGCAGGAAGCCTCTTTTTTTGGTTACGATGGCCGATTCACCTCACTTAACAGCCCCTTTGGGGGAAAGTTCGGCGGCGGCGCATTTTAGGACAAAGAAAAAGCCGGGGCTTTTCAGCCTCCGGCTTTCAAACTGGCGTCGTTTGCGCCCGTCTTATTCGTCGTCGATGGCGTCGTCGATCGCTTCACCGGCGCTTTCAATGTCGCGGCCGGCGCCCTTGATGGTTTCGCAGGAAGTAAGGAACAGGCCAAAGGCCAGAAGAAGCGTGAGGATGCGCATCATAAACCCCTGATGGAAGTTAAGTTTCAGTGGCCGACTATGCCTCGCCGCGCGCTGAAAGAAAAGCGCGCAGGCAGGAGGGGCCTAAAGCGCGCCTTCGCGCTGCAACCGCTTGCGCACGAGCTTGCGGGCGCGGCGAACGGCTTCCGCTTTCTGGCGGGCCTTCTTTTCCGACGGTTTTTCGTAGAATTTCCGGCGTTTCATTTCCCGGAACGTGCCCTCGCGCTGCATCTTTTTCTTCAGCGCCTTCAGAGCCTGCTCGACATTGTTGTCGCGGACAAAAATTTGAACCAAGGCCTTGAGCCTCCTTTGAAAATAAAAGCGCCACGGGGCGGCCGCGACGCAAATCCTGCTAACCAGTCCCGGCCCGCCTGTTTCCTGCAGGGGGTGGGGTGTTGGGGCCTATACCAAAAGGGCCTTATATTGTCTACACGAGCCTTAACGCTCGGCTCAAAAAAGGAGACCCCTTTGGCGTACTCCGTAGATGGTGACGAAGTGGTTGAAAATCAAGGACAATCCGGCGGCTTTGAGACTGAGGGCCGGGCCATCCTGAAGGCGATGCTCTCACGGGCGGCGTTTGAAGGCTGGACGGCGTCAGCGCTTGAGGGCGCGGCCAGGGATTCGGGGCTCGATCGGTCCATTGCGGCGGCGGCATTCCCCTGCGGCGTCGCCGACGCCCTTCGGGCCTGGTCCATGGCGGCGGATGAGGCCATTAGCGCGGCGATGACCGGGCCGGAATTTGAAAGTCTGAAGATCCGCGAAAAGGTCGCTTTCGCGGTCGAGGCGCGGCTTGCGGCGATCAGACCGCACAAGGAGGCGGCGCGCCGGGCGGCGGCGTCGCTGGCGCTGCCGATTTACGGCCCCCTCGGCGCCGAGCTCGCCTGGAAAACCGCGGACGCCATCTGGCGCGGCCTCAACGACAAATCGACGGATTTCAATTTCTATTCAAAGCGCGGCATTCTCACCGGCGTCTGGCTCTCGACCCTGACGCACTGGCTTGGCGACGACAGCGAAGACGAGGCGTCCACGAAAGCGTTTCTTGCGGCGCGCATCGACAACGTCATGCAGATTGAAAAGTTCAAGGGAAAAATCCGTGAGCTGAATATCGATCCCAAAAAGCCGATCGAATGGCTGGCGCGTTTGCGGTATCCGGCGCCGCCTGCCGGGAAAGACGACGCCCACTGGGATGAGGCGGAAGTAGACGAAGCGCTCGACGAAAGTTTTCCGGCGAGCGATCCGCCCGGTTGGACGCCGGGAACGGCGTAAAGATATCCTAGCTTACTTCCGCGGTCAGAAACGCATTGCTGGCGGCGCCAAGACGCTCGGTGAAATGGCTGGTGAAGGTCAGCGCATCTTCTATGGTCACGCCCTGATGATAAAGGAAAATCGCGAGACCGGCGGCGGCGAGACCTGCGAAGCGGGCGATGCATTGTCCGGCGGCGAGGAAGATGAAGACGGCGGCGCCAATCTGGGCGAGGCCGGCATATTCTCCCTGCATCAACGTCATGAGGATGCCGTCGAGGGACGAAAAGTCAGCCATGACCGGCGTCGTTGCCGCCGCTGCAGGGCTCGTGATGGCGCCTGCGCCATTAAAGACAAGAAGGGCCGAACCAATGCCTTGTACGAATTTTCGCAAGGCGGCGAATGTATAATGCGAATGCGGCGCGCTGTAGCGGGAGGGTGAGGGAGCCGGATAAAACGGCAATGAAACGGCTTTCGATGCTGCGGCCATGGTGGTGCTACCTTTCTACTGAACCTGAGAACTATTGTTACAGTCTGTCCTTGCCTAACATTCGCCCCGATGTTGAAAGGGTGTGCGCCGAGTATGGTCATTCTGTGGCCGCGTGCTGTGACGCCGCGCACAGTTCCTTCACATTTAGTTGAGGGAGGT
>JAUIEG010000015.1 GCA_030428745.1 Alphaproteobacteria bacterium | reverse complement strand
ATGATTCTATTGCACCCGGCGACGAACGCACGATCGTGGCAGGGCTGCCAATGCCCGATTTCAACCATATTGGCGTAGAGCCGATCAGCGGCGCCTGCGGCGCCGAGATATCCGGCGTTGACCTGCGCGCGCCATTGTCACCCGATGTGCTTGAAGAAATCATGCTGGCGTTTGAGCATTTTCTTGTCATCGTTTTTCGCGATCAGGATCTGACTCCGGAACAGCACAAGGCTTTTTCCAGCCATTTCGGCGAGATTACCGAAATACCGCAGGCGCCAATCTATGACGGCCACCGCGACATGCAGGAAGTCCGCCGCGAAGCGCATGAGCCTGTAAATGTTGTGCCTTCTTTTGAGAGTTTTCATACGGACAGTCCGTTCCTGCTGCATCCGCCGCTCGGGATCGCCATGCGCGCCCTCCACGTTCCGAAATTCGGCGGAGACACGGCTTTTTCAAACGCTTATCTCGTCTATGAAGATCTTTCGGACAGCATGAAAGCACTCGTTGACGGGCTTCAGATTGTCTATTCCGGCAAGCATATCTGGTCCAACAACGAAAAACTGCCGCCCGAAAAGAGATTACGCCTGCGCGAATCTCACGACTTCAGCGAAGACGAACTGGAAAATACGCACCCTGCCGTGCGCATACACCCGCGCACAGGACGCAAGGCCCTGTTCGCCAACACCGCCTATTTTCAGCGCTTTGTCGGATGGAGCGAAGACGAAAGCCGCGCTCTGCTAAACTACCTGCAAAGTCTTGCCCAACGGCTACACTATCACTGCCGGGTGAAGTGGAAAAAAGATACGCTGATTGTATGGGATAATCGCTTCCTCCTGCACCGCGGTGTTCACGATTTCAAATATGAACGTCGCCACCTTATTCGTACGACGCTTAAAGGCGAGCGCCCTCTCGGTCCCTCTGATCTCTCCTCGATGAAGTAGCCTGACATGAAAGTTAGCGCCGCTATTGCGCATATCCTCAAGCGCGAGGGCGTCGATGTCATTTTCGGCTATCCGCGCAACGCTGTTCTTGAGCAAGCCGCGAAGATTGGCGTCCGGCCTGTCATCGTCCGCCAGGAACGAACCGGCGTTCATATGGCGGATGCACTATCGAGGCTGACGCGCGGCAAGCGTATGGGCGTTTTCGCCATGCAGCATGGCCCCGGAACGGAAAACGCCTATGGGGGCGTTGCACAGGCCTATTCGGAATCTGTCCCGGTTCTGGTCCTTCCCCAAGGATATGCGCGGCGCCTCGCTTATGTCCCGGATAATTATAACGCATCGCTTTCCATGCGAGACGTAACAAAACATGCGGAACCGATAACGGACGCAGCGGAAGTTACGAACATTATGCGGCGCGCCTTCACGCAACTTCGCAATGGCCGCTTGCGCCCCGTTCTTGTGGAAATGCCCTGGGACGTGCTCGACGAAGAAGCGCTCGCCCCCGAGGAATACCAGCCCGTTCCTGTGACGCGTTTTGCGCCCGACCCGGCTGAAATAAATGCAGCGGCCAAGCTGATTGTGAATGCAAGCCGTCCGGTGATCTACGCAGGTCAGGGTGTTCATTGGGCGGATGCCTATCAAGAATTGAAGGCGCTCGCCGAATTGTTAGCGGCGCCAGTCGGCACAAGCCTTGAAGGCAAAAGCGCCTTCAACGAAAAACACCCGCTCGCGCTCGGCTCTGGCGGCGCGGCAATCCCCGGACAGCTACGCCGCTTTCTCGATGACGCCGACCTTATTTTTGGAATTGGGTGCAGCTTTTCGGAAACCGCTTTTGGCGTACGCATGCCCAAAGGAAAGCGCATTGTTCACGCCACACTGGATCCGGCCGATATAAACAAGTCCGTCCCTTGTGAAATGGCGTTGATTGGCGACGCAAAACTCACGCTTTCCATGCTGCATGACGCCTGTGCTGCGTTGATTGAAGGCAAACGGGACATGACGGCGCCAGCGCGCGAAATTGCAGCCGCTGAAAAAGACTGGATGGAGGACTGGCTTCCCCTTCTCACCTCAGACGAGACGCCTTTGTCGCCTTATCGGGTCCTATGGGATCTGCAAGAGGCTGTTGATGTTGCGAACACGATCATCACCCATGATGCGGGCAGCCCACGCGACCAGCTCTCCCCTTATTGGAAAACAACCGAACCGTTGACCTATATTGGCTGGGGCAAGTCGACCCAGTTGGGATATGGGTTAGGGCTCGCCATGGGCGCAAAGCTCGCCTGTCCGGACAAACTTTGCATTAATGTCTGGGGGGACGCCGCCATCGGCTTTACGGGCATGGATTTTGAAACGGCTGTGCGTGAAAAGCTGCCAATCCTCTCCATTTTGCTGAACAACAGCGCTATGGCTATCGAACTCAACCAGATGCCCATCGCGACGGAAAAATTCCGCTCGACAGATATTTCCGGCGACTACGCCGCCTTTGCCCGCGCCCTTGGCGGCTATGGCGAAAGGGTAAGCGAGCCGGACGAAATTAAGCCGGCCATTGCGCGCGCGCTCAAAGCCATTGAAGCCGGCCAGCCAGCCCTTCTCGAATTCATGACCTGCAAAGAAACCCGGGCTTCAAGACTATGAGCGACACCGCGAAAGCACCCGCCAATCCCGGCGCTCAAAAAGACTGGACGCCGAATGCAGTTTATACGCTCGGCTTTCTGTGTCTGATTTCAGTTTTCAACTATCTTGATCGCTCTATTCTCGGTCTTGCGCTGCCTCTCATTAAAGAAGAGATGCAGGTTTCCGATGCGGCGCTCGGCCTCGTTTCCGGGCTCGCTTTCGTTTTCTTTTACGCCATTCTGGGCGTTCCCATCGCCTGGGCGGCGGATCGCTGGAATCGCCGGAACATCATCGCCGTGGGCTTCGCTTTCTGGAGCGCCATGACGGTGCTCACCGGTTTCGTGGGCAATATCTGGCAGCTGGCGATGACACGTTTTTTGATGGGCGCTGGTGAGGCCACCGGCCTTGCGCCATCAAACTCCATTTTGTCCGACACATTCCGGGCGGAACGACGCCCTTTGGCGCTGGCGATATTCGGCCTTGCGAGCTCCATCGCGTTCGTCATTTTATTCCCGATCGCCGGATGGATCGCAGAGCATTATGGCTGGCGCATCATGTTTATGTGCGCCGGAGCGCCGGGCGTTTTCTGCGCCTTGGTGTTCTTTTTCACCGTAAAGGAGCCTGAACGCGGCGCCGCGGAAAATGCGCCGGTTCGCAAGATGCCGGAAAATATCGGCGCCAGCCTGGGATACCTCCTCAAAACCAGAACCTATATTTTCCTCCTCGCGGGCGCGACTTTCATGGGAGCGAATGTGTTCGCCGCTGGCGCGTGGACGCCGACATTTCTGGCGCGCGTGCATGATATGAGCATGGCGGAGGTCGCGGCTTCCATTGGTCCAATCAGGGGATTGCTTGGCGCTCTGGGCGTTCTCCTCGGCGGGGTGATGATTGACCGGCTCGGGCCGCGTCACACAAGCTGGCGCATCAAAATACCCGCTATCGCTTGCGCGCTGGCCGGCCCTTCAGAAGCGCTGTTTCTACTGGGCGAAACGCAAACGGTCTGGCTCCTGGGCTTTGCCGCAACCAGTTTTGTGACTCTCATTCATCAGGGGCCCATCTTTGCAGCGACGATGAATGTTTCGCGCATCCGCATGCGAGCATTGTCCATTGCTGTGCTTGTTTTTTGCGCGAGCCTTCTGGGCCAGGCTGTCGGGCCCCTCGTGGTGGGCGTCCTGAATGATATGCTGGAGCCGCAATTCGGCCAGGTCTCCATCAGATATTCATTGCTGATTATTGCGGTTACGCCGGTTTGCGCCGGTCTGTGCTTCTGGTTTGCAGCGTTAAGTTATGAACGCGACATGAATCGGGCTCTCGAAGAATAAGCTCCTTTCAGCATTCTATATATGCATCCCGGCGATATGATGAGGTGACGCATGATGACCGCTAGCCAGGAACCCCACGGTCAGTTCGGCAACCTACCGAGAGACTATCAGCACATCACGGCAATCCCCTTGACCGCCGCCATGGGCGCTGAAATCAGAAACGCCGACATATCCAGCCTGACCGATGCTGCATTCAAGGAAATTGAAGACGCGCTATTTCGTCATAAAATGATTTATTTGCGTGACCAGGATATTACGGCGGCCGATCTTGAAGCCTTCAGCGCCCGGTTCGGCGACTTCGCCGAAGATGCTTATACAGATGGCGTTGACGGGCATCGCAACGTCCAGCCGGTTATCAAGGAAGCCGATGAAAAAACCGGTTGGGTCTTCGGGTCGGGCTGGCATACGGACTCGCCTTTTCTGGCGCAGCCGCCGGCGATCAGCATTCTTTACGGCGTGGATATTCCGCCTGTTGGCGGCGATACCGTGTGGGCGAACTCCGCTCTGGCTTATCAATTTTTAAGCCCCGCCATGAGAAACCTCCTCAGCAGCTTAAAAGTTCACATGTCCATGCGTGACGTGTTTGCAAATGCGCAAATGAAAGGCAAACCCGGCTCGGGACCCGTCGGAAAGCTCGTCGCCCTGCGCGGCGCCGCCAACCTTCCACCTGACATTCTCCGCAACATTGAAGGCGTATTCCACCCGCTTGTGAGGACGCATCCTGTTACCGGAGAGCAATCTCTGTATGTGGATGGTTCTTACGCCATTGGGTTTGAAGGATTTGAAGAAGACGAAGCCGCGCCTTTGCTGAAATTTCTGGCCGCCCATATAAGCCAGCAATCGTTTACGTGCAGGCTGCGCTGGCGCCCGAAAACGCTCACCTTATGGGACAACCGCCTGTGCGTTCATCAGGCGTTCAATGATTATGACGGTTACCGCCGTGAGATGTACAGAACAACAATCGCCGGCGAGGCGCCGCAGTAACTACAGCGCTTCACGAATTTTGATTAAGCGATAAATGGTTTCGTTCACCGGCGTTTCCACGCCCGCTTCTTTGCCTGCGCGCATGATCGCGCCATTGATGTCATCGATCTCCGTCTGACGCCCGGCCATGAGATCTTGCAGCATCGAGGGTTGATGGTTTCTGTGTTGCGTCATGGACATATTCGTCATCGCATGGACGCTCGACGCATCAACATTCACCCCCACAGCGTGGGCTACTGCAGCCCCCTCCTCCACCAAGGTTCCTGCAAGATCACGGCCCGCCTGTGTGTCGCCGAGCGGTCCGGGAGTCGTATCGAGTAAGGCGCATGTCGCATTCATGGATGCATTGAAGATCACTTTCGTCCAAATCGCTTCTTCAATATCTTCGTCAGCGACCGTTTCAAGACCGGCCTTATTAAACAGCTGTTCAATCGCAGACAGCACCGCCGGCGCCCCAGTCACGGCGTAAAACTGCGTTTTTCCTTTACCCTTCGATTCCACCTTTCCCGGCCCCAGCAATTCCGCGGGAACCGTGGTGACGCCGTGCAGGATGCGCGTCCGCGGCGCATAGTGTGCGATTTTTTCGACCGCGCCGAGCCCATTTTGCAAGGTTAAGACGTAAGTCTCATCGCCGATAAGATGTTTAACGCTGGCTATCGCCGCTTCGGTGTGAGCGGATTTTGTGAAGACGATGATGAGATCGGACTGACCATGCGCGTTGCTGGCCGTGCTCGCTGTAAGCGGTAAGGTGAACCGTCCTTCGTCCAGGGCGCATTCAAGTCCATTTTGATTGATTGCTTCAATATGCGCCTCGTTGACATCAACGAACCGCACCGTAGCGCCTGCGGACGCAAGCCGCGCCCCAAAGACACAACCCATCGCGCCAGCGCCGACTATAGTGACCTTCATCCCTGTTCACCTTGCCAGAATCTCACCCGAATAGCGGACATATTTGGCTTCCTTTACGGGGGCAAATAAGGGGAGATATTTCTTCCCATTAAGCCGCCCATCGGTTAGTTGTTGATTTCTCAATATAGTGGAGGAATCCGCTGAAACAAGAAACTGCTCCTGCCGGGCGTCTGTCGCCATCTTATCAGATACGATTCGTCGTACTGATGTTCCTTGTGTGTTTGTTCGACTTCGCTGACCGCGCTGTTTTTGCGGTGCTCGCGCAGACGATAAAGGTCGAGCTTCGGCTTTCCGATTTTCAGCTCGGCTTGTTACAGGGTCTTGCTTTCGCATTCCTGTATGCGCTGCTCGGCGTTCCCATTGCGCGCCTGGCGGAACGCACCTCCAGATTGAAGATTATTGCGATCTGCACCGCCTTCTGGTCCGCAGCAACGGTTTGGTGCGGCTTTGCGCAGGGGTTTATTCAACTTGCGCTCGGGCGTATCGGCGTGGGTGTTGGTGAGGCTGGCTTCCTGCCAGCGGCGAATTCGCTCGTAGGCGATCAGTTCCCAAGAAATCGCCGCGCATCCATCATGGGGCTGATCATGCTCGGCACGCCGGCGGGAATACTCACCGGCGCCCTCCTCGGCGGTCATATTGCTGAAGTCGCCAGCTGGCGGCATGCCTTCTTCGCTTTAGGCATACCGGGCATGCTCGCCGCTCTATTGGTCGTGATATTTCTGAGAGAACCGCCGCGCGGCCAGATGGACGGAGGCGCTGTGAAAAACACGCCGCCACCTGATTTTGCTGCATTCTTAAGAGCATTACGCCGAAAACGCGCGCTGCTGTTCATCATTGCAGGCGGCGCAACCGCAGGTTTTGGCAATACGTCGATTTCACAGTTCCTCGCAGTTTTTCTGGCGCGCGTTCATGAAATGGAGGTCCGGGAAGCCGGCGCTTATTACGGCATCATTTCCGCCACTTTCATCTCGATCGGGTTGATGGTTGGTTCCTTTGGCACAGACTGGCTCGCCAAGCGAGATGCAAGATGGCCGGCATGGGGCGGCGCTATCGGTCTTTCAACGGCTCCGTTTATATATTTCGTGGCGTTCAATACTCAAAACATCGTGGCCGCCACAGCGCTGCTCATCCTCGCCGGCTCTTTCCTCATGATCTTCTATGCGCCCACTTCCGGCATGATCCAGAATTTGCTGGAACCGCGCATGCGCGCCACCGGCATCGCCATTTTCGCCATGCTGTACACATTGATTGGTTCAGGCCTTGGGCCACCCTTCATCGGATTTGTCAGCGACGTTATGGCCGCCGCGGCCTATACTGGGGACTTTGGAGCGGACTGTCCTGGCGGCGTCGCCGCTAACCGCAGCGACACGGCGCTTGCCTCTGCATGCAACGCGGCGACCAGCATCGGCATTCAACGCGCGCTAATGGTTGCAGTCTGCATCTTCTTTGTAGCAGGTCTGTTTTATTTTCTCGCTTCGCGATCCCTTCGTGAGGACCTCTATGATGCTGAAGCGGATAATGGTGCAGCGGAAGCTGCTAGCTGAGTTGTACAAAGCGCGCTGATTTAATGCTCTTAAAAAGATCGTTCTCAACGCGATAAAGAATGATGCTCTCAATTTTGCGGATGTCACCGACTTTGGTCGGCCATAATTCAAAATCCGGCCAGTCCTTGATTGTTTCGAATGTCGTCCGGTTATGCATGGCGAAGCCATCAGGCGCGACCAGAAGGTCGATTATTTCAAGGCGTTCTTTTATGTGCTCTTTTACGCCCCGATAGAAATCAACGATCTCCTGGGGGCCGTTTAGCTGTTTGCGTCCGCCAAGGCTGAACTCGACGTCTTCCGCATAATATTTCGAAAAGCCCTCAAAATCACTTGCATTGAACGCCGCTATATAAGCTTCAAAATCTTCTTTGTTCATAGCGTCGGCTTTCTTGTTGGAATGTCGTTCGCCCGTTATCGCACTGCATAATAACGGAAAAAAGAATGATCGGGATCCGTGCGGCGCTCGGCGCCCCCGACAATGCAGGTTCTCGTCAACCAGTCATGCTTGCCCTTGGGAACCCGAAAATAAGGCGTCAGTCTGAAATAAGCAGGCTGCTTCAGGCCCTGATCATTCAGTTCCGGATTGTCATCTGTTGACGGAATAAGGTAGCCGAGATTTTGAATGTAAATCTTGGTTCCGTCATCCGCCTCAAGAAGATAATGCGCTTTGAGCTCGATGACGCCATCATCGCGCACGACAGCATAATCAGCGCCCGAATGCGGCACGACTTTGCCTGAAAGGCGAGGCCCGGAGATCACTCCGCCGATGGCAGGCGTATACCCTTGCGACCCGCCACCTGGCATCGGCCCGAAAATTTCGCGATCTGCGCCAAAAAAAACGGTGATGTCGAAAACATGCTCAAGCGAAACATCTGCGAACTGGCTCATGGAAACTTCTTCACTCTACAAAAGGCGCAAGAAGGTGTGAGTCGTAATCACCACCAAAACGGATGACGTGACGCCCTTTATTCACCGTGTTTTCATGCCGAGCAAAAGGAAGCCTCGGCAGACCTTTATCATAAATATCGCGCCCCTGCACAATCACGCGCAGGCGTTCCCCTTTTTGGAAGTGGGTGGAGGATGGCCATATTTCGATATCAACGGAAACCGGCTTTCCGTCTGTCAGTTTCTCCTCATGCGTATGAGGGTGAAATGGACGGCCTGGCATGGAACGAGCCGGATCGAGCGCGCGATGACTGGCGCGCAGCCAGCCAAGAGCAACCGGGCCATCTTCGAAAAATGCGTAAAACGTGAATCCGGTTTTTTCGCCGTCCGCTGTAATCTTCTCCAGCGCGACGAACAGATCCATGTCGTCGGCTTCGGGCGCCTCGACCCACAACTTCAAACTCATGGAGCCGGTAAGCTCAACATCGCGGTCAAATTCGAAGTCAAACGACGCGTGACCAGAAGCAGAATCGTAAGAAATTTCGCCCGGCTCATCAGCCGGCGCCAAGCTCATGGTTTCTCCGGTTGAAAGAAAAAGGCGGCGATATTCAGCATTAGGCAATGGCCAATCACTCGCCGTCTTGACGGCGGCGTCGCCGGCCTTGTTGCGGACCTCATATTGCACCTTCGGCCAGGCGGGCACGGCTTGACCGGGCGTTTTCAAGAAATGGTCAAAGAATGCCCGCCGTCTGGCGCGAGACTCTGGCAGATAGTAATGCGCCCATTTTTTCTGGCCGTGGACTTCCAGCCATTTCTGAGTGCTTGCAGACCGCCGATAGGCCTCAAGCGTTCCCCGTGTATGAAGTCCATGGTCAGACCAGCTCGCGACAAAAAACGCCGGCTGGGTGATCTCTTCCAAAGGCAATTCCTTGGACGCCCAATAATCATCATAAAGAGGGTGAGCCTGGACATTCGCCCAAGTGTCTTCAGTCTGGTTGAGGCTGTATTGAATAGTTTCGGATGCTCTCGGCACAAAGCCCGTTTCCGGTATGCCGCCATGCATCGCAAATTCCCGATACCAATCCGAAAACCCTTCCCATGGATTTAGCGCCTTCAAGGAGGGAGGATTTAACGGCGCGACAAGATATTGAATGCAGGCGAGATAGGAAACGCCGGTCATTCCGACCGCCCCATTCGACCATGGCTGATCGGCAAGGAATTCGATCGTATCGAAACAGTCCTTCCCTTCGATCTCCCCGTTATGGTGAAAGTCACCGCCTGAACGCCATGTGCCGCGGGGATCAACCACCGCCACCGCATAACCATAAGCGCACCAAAAAGCGGGATCCGGCCCTTCAAATGGCGTTAAAGGGGAAAGCCATTCCGGGTTGACGCCCGAGGCCGGCCAGAACACCTGATTGGATTGCCCGTGCTTTCCATAAGGGCTCCAGGAGAGAAGAGTTGGTAAATCCTGCTCGCCCAACTGGCCGGCGGGCCGATAAACATCAGCAAAGATAACGACACCGTCACGCAGCGGAACGGGAAGATTGCGATCGACCATGAGATCGCCAAGCCTCTCCTGACGATACCCTTCCGGCGGCAAAGGCGGTTTGTTCGGCGCCGTATGCGGGTCAACGCCTGGACGCATGATCGGTTGAAAAGACGGCACCCGCCCCTCCTACAAGACGACGAAATAATGGATGCGATTAGCGTTAGGAATTTTCTCCGCCACGCCCACGAAAACATGCTTCGTCAGCCACTCATGCGGCCCTTCCGGCGCATCAAACTGGGGAGTGACGCGCATGTAATAGTCATCTGTAGAGACATCTTCATTGCGCGCCATTTTGGCGGCTATCTCGGGACTGCGCGCCCAACGGTAGCCCCGATTTTGAAGGTAGATCACTGCGCCGTCGTCAGCTTTGAGGAGATACCGGGCGTCGAAATCAATTACTCCATTGGGGCGTTGCAACGGAAAGTCGCCGCCCGACATGGGGATCACTTCGCCATTCAGGCGCGGCCCTTCCACAGTGCCATTTGCCGCATAGATCGCCGCACGGGCGTCGCCTCTGGCTGACGGCCTTATCCAGTGCAAGCCGGCAAGCTCTATGGATATGGTGAATGCGTGTTCCAGCTCCGGCTGAAATGGGTGTGGCGTCGTGTCCATTGGCCCCGCGACATTTTCCGCGCCAAAGCGCATTATACTCAATAGCTTAAGCCGACAGGACCAGATGCCGGCCCTTCGGAAATGTTGTTGATATTTCAACACGTATCCGGTGAAGAATCAACATCATAGTGAGTCTGGAAAATCCCGGGAAATAACGATGAAACAAGACGATGCACGCAAACTGATTGGGGAGAAGTGGGGCGCCTTCGGCGCTGACTATGTTCCCTATCGAATATTGATGCTGAGTAAGCTGCTTGACCGGCATGCGACGCAACAGGTTCGAGAGATTGCAGACATTAGTCTTGCAGAATGGCGGGTCGTCGCACATCTCGCCGTATCGGGAAAACAAAGCGCAAGCGAACTTTCCAGCGCCGCTTTGGTTGACCGCGCGGAAGTCAGCCGCGCAGTAAAGCAGCTGGAGAAACGTAACTTCCTTGAGCGTAAACCAAACCCCGCGAACAAGATCAGCTATCTGCTTCAACTGACGCCAACAGGAAAAGCAGCTTATGAAAAGGTCTATGTGGCGCGCCGAAAATTTTTTGCGGATGTCACAAAGAAATTATCAAAACCCGAGCTCAAAAAGCTTGATCAGATGATTTATGAAATCGCCGCCGCAGCCTTTTGCATGATCGATGAGAGCTGACGCCAACATTTCACCGGCAGCGCTCAAGGCAGCCAGAGGCGTGTTCTTTTCGTGGCTGTGGCTGGAACCTTAGTCGGCAGCGTCTTTCAGTTTTTCTTTCGCCGAATCCGCCGCGGAAGTGATCGCATCACCGGCTTTGCCCAGCATTGTGTCTTCGCCGTGATGTGCAACGGCAATTTCCGTGAACACCAGCGCCGCAGTAAGGATAATCGCCCCTGCGGCGACAATTCTGTTTCCAACCATTATTGATCTCCTGGAGTGCGGCGGAACATGACGCCGCTGCGCATCGCGTGAGACATCTCGCGCAGCCAGAAGATTTGCCGCCTTGCAGCGCTTGCCAAGTGGACAAAACGCCCGGCCACAAAATAACACGGAACAGCTATTCCGACGCGATAATCGTTCCTGCAGGAACGATTTATCACCTTCCCATCAGGCGCCGAATTTCTTCGACGTGGGGAAACCCTTTGGCGCAATCTTGCCCGCCTGCGCGCGCTTGCCCAAATAGGATTTCCAGCCCTCCACCGTTTGCGTGCGGCCTGACCGGTCCGTCCAAGTGAGACCTTCCTTCTTCGAGAAAAGCTTTGCGTCGGAGAGCCCGTCCTTTTGGTATTTTTGCAGGACGACGCCCTTGCCCCGGGTCATCTCCGGCAGCTCTGACGCCTCGAACACGAGGAACTTCTTGTTGTCGCCGACAACGGCGAGCATGTCGCCTTCTGCAGGGCGGCAGACCGCCGCCTCCGCCCCTGAAGCGACATTCAGAACCTGCTTGCCCTTGCGGGTATTGGACAGGCACTCGTCTTCCGGCGCGATGAACCCATGGCCCGACGACGACGCCAGAAGGAATTTCCGTCCGCCCTCGTAAAGAAACGCCGCCACGACCGCATCGTCATTGCCCATGTCGACGATCAGGCGGATCGGCTCGCCATGACCGCGCCCGCCAGGCAAGTTCGCAACATCGAGCGCATAGAACTTGCCGTTGGTTGCGAAGAGCATGAGCTTGTCTGTCGTCTGGGCGTGGACGACCCAGTGTTCGCGGTCGCCCTCCTTGTATTTGATGGACTTCGCGTCTTCGACATGCCCCTTCATGGAGCGCACCCAGCCCTTTTCCGACAGAACGATGGTGACGGGTTCTTTCTCCACGAGGACGTCGAGGTCGATGTCATCAATCGCAGGCGCATCGGCAAGATCCGTGCGGCGCCGGCCAAGATCCGATTTCGGATCGAAGAGTTTTTTCACCTCTTTCAACTCGTCGGCGATCCTCGCCCACTGCTTGTCTTCGGACTTCAGAAGCGCCTTCAGTTCTTTTTGTTCTTTCTTGAGGTCCGAGTGCTCGGTCTTGATCTCCATTTCCTCAAGCTTGCGCAGGGACCGCAGGCGCATATTGAGGATCGCTTCGGTCTGCGTTTCCGTCAGCTTGAAGGTCTTCATCAACTCCGCTTTTGGATCGTCTTCATAGCGGATGATGCGGATCACCTCGTCGAGATTGAGATAGGCGATCAAAAAGCCGTCTAGGATCTCGAGACGCCTGGCGATTTTGTCGAGACGGAACTCCGTGCGCCGGCGCAACACCTCTTTGCGGTGATCGAGATAAGACTGCAGCACCTCGCGCAGCCCCATAACGCGGGGGCTTCCGTCGGCGCCGAGGACGTTCATGTTGAGCGAAAAGCGCGATTCGAGATCGGTGGCCTTGAACAGCGATTCCATCAGCGCCGCCGGTTCGATATTGCCCGATTTCGGCTCAAGAATCAGGCGGATATCCTCCGCGCTTTCATCGCGTATGTCGGCGAGCGCCGGGAGTTTTTTCGCCTGCATCAGCTCGGCGATTTTCTCAATCAGCTTTGACTTCTGAACCTGATAGGGAATCTCGGTGACGACGATCTGGTATTTGCCGCGGCCGAGATCTTCCGTTTCCCAGCGCGCCCGCACGCGGAAACCGCCGCGACCCGTGGCGTAGGCTTCCTCCATGGAGGAAGCATCTTCAATACAGATGCCGCCGGTCGGAAAGTCTGGCCCCTTTACATATTTCAGGAGAGTTTCCGTGCGCGCATTGGGCGTCTTGATAAGATGCAAGCTCGCGTCGATGAGCTCCGCCACATTATGCGGCGGGATCGACGTCGCCATCCCCACCGCGATGCCGCTCGCGCCGTTCGCCAGCAAATTCGGAAACGCCGCCGGCAGAACGATGGGTTCTTTGCCTTCACCGTCATAAGTCTCACGGAAATCAACCGTGTCCTCATCAATGCCGTCGAGCAGCAATTGCGCGGCTTCCGTCAGCCGGCTTTCCGTGTAGCGCATGGCCGCGGCGTTATCGCCGTCGATATTGCCGAAATTCCCCTGGCCGTCGATCAACGGCACTCGCACCGAAAAATCCTGCACCAAACGCACCATGGCGTCATAAATCGCCTGATCGCCATGAGGGTGGAAGTTGCCCATCACCTCGCCCACGACCTTGGCGGACTTCTTGAAGCTCCCCGTGGGCTTCAGATTCATCTGGCGCATGGCGTAGAGAATGCGCCGGTGAACAGGCTTCAGCCCGTCGCGCACATCGGGCAGCGCCCGCGACGTAATGGTCGACAGCGCGTAGGCGAGATATCGCTGGGACAGCGCCTCGTCGAACGGCTCGAGGAAGATCTCCTCGGGCTTCGCCGGCTTCTGGGCGGACTTTTGGGATTTGGCGGATTTGGTCTTGGAACGCTTCATAGAGCCAGTCTCTAGCAGAGTCTCGGGGCTTCGCCAGTCCCTCGCCGAGCTCTACACGGGACCGAAACGGGCGGCGTTTTCCCCAGCCTCGCAATCATGTATTCCGGGGCCATGCTCGCCTTGCTCGCCGACATTGCCGCCTTCCCGCTCCTGATGCTGTCCCTGGCAGGCGGCGCCATGGGTTTTTCTGTGGAAGCCTTTGCCCGGGCCGCCCATTCCGGCGAGGCGCAGACGGCCGCGCTCGCCATCGCCTTTCTGGCGGGGGTTTCGGAAATGCTTGGCCAGTCCGTCATCCTCG
>JAUIEG010000609.1 GCA_030428745.1 Alphaproteobacteria bacterium | reverse complement strand
CGCCGCCTTGATCAGAGGCAAGGCGGATTCGGTCTGGGCGCGGCTGGTGCGGCCATGGGCGTTGATCGCCTGGGTGTTCCTGACGATCGGCATCGCGCTTGGCAGCTGGTGGGCCTATTACGAGCTTGGCTGGGGCGGCTGGTGGGCGTGGGACCCGGTGGAGAATGCGTCCTTCATGCCATGGCTTGCCGGCACTGCGCTGATCCATTCCATACGCGTTGTCGAGCGCCGCGACGCCATGAAGGGCTGGGCGGTGCTGCTCGCGATTACGGCCTTTTCGCTGAGCCTTGTCGGCACATTCCTTGTGCGGTCGGGCGTCATCACCTCGGTCCATGCCTTCGCTGTCGATCCGACGCGCGGCGTGTTCATTCTCATGATCTTAATGGCGGCGATTGGCGGATCGCTTACCTTATTTGCGGTGCGGGCGAATTCACTCTCGGCGACAGGCGCCTTTGCTGCGGTCAGCCGGGAGGGGGCCCTCGTCGTCAACAATGTGCTGATGCTTGTCGCCTGCGCGGTCGTTTTTGTGGGCACCTTTTATCCGCTCTTTATCGATGTGCTGTCCGGGGAGAAAATTTCCGTCGGCGCGCCCTATTTCAATTTCATCTTTGCGCCGCTGGCGTTGTTGACGCTGATCCTTGCGGGCGTTGGAACACTGCTGGCCTGGAAGAAGGGTGATCTCGGCGCCAGTCTAAAAAAGCTGTGGCCCGCTGCGGTCGCAGCGCTGGTTGTCGCCGTCATTGTCGCCGTTATCGCCGACCGGGCGCGCATCAGCGGCGCTTTTGGCATGGCGGTGGTGGTCTGGCTGGCGGGCGGCGCGATCACCGACATCGCTGAACGCATCAGGCTCTTCCGCGCGCCGTTTTCGCAAAGCCTCGCCCGCGCCAAAGGTCTTCCGGGGGCCGCCTGGGGCGCAGCTATCGCCCATGGCGGCATCGCGCTTTTTGCACTGGGCGCAGCTAGTATGAGCCTTTGGAAAACCGAAGTGGTGCAATTGATGGCGGAGGGAGATGCAGCGGAGATCGCCGGTTACGCTGTTACGTTGCAATCGGTGGAGCGCATAAAAGGGCCGAATTACGAGGCTGAACGCGCGACCTTTATCGCTACCAAAAACGGTGAGCGCGTCACGCTGGCGGGTGAGCGCAGGTTCTATCCGGTGCGCGGCATGGAAACGAGCGAGGCGGCGATCCGCGCGCGCGGTTTCAACGACCTTTACATTTCCTTCGGCGCCAATGCGTCCGGCAATGGCTGGCCGGTGCGGTTGTTCTTCAATCCTCTTGTCGGCTTTCTCTGGCTTGGCGCCGCCGTTACCGCGTTTGGCGGGCTTGTCGCCTTTGGCGACCGCGGGCGCAGACCGGCGAAACTCCGGAAAGATACGCCGTCTCCCATCGCGGTGGAGGCGGCGACCGCATGAACCGTCTGCTCCTGATCATCCCTGTTCTCTTATTTGCTGTTGTCGGCGCCTTTTTTGCCTGGGGTCTGACGCGCGACCCGACCGCGATCCCGTCGCAGCTCATCGACAAGCCGTTGCCGGATTTTGACATGCCGGCCATCAAGGGGATGGATGAGGGCTTTTCATCTGATGAGCTAAAAAACGGGGACGTTGTTCTTCTGAACGTATTCGCTTCGTGGTGCGTGAGCTGTCATATTGAACATCCGTTCCTGATGCAGCTTGCGCAAAATGACGTCATCAAGATTTATGGCCTGAACTGGAAAGATGAGCCGGGCAAGGGCAAGGAATGGCTCGACCGGCTCGGTAACCCTTACACAAAAGTCGGCGATGATTATTCGGGCCGCGTGGCGATTGATCTCGGCGTTACCGGTGCGCCGGAGACATTCGTCATCGACAAAAACGGCGACGTGCGGTTCCGCGTCGCTATGCCGATCACCGAGCAATATTGGAATGACACGCTTGGCCCCCTAATTGAGGATTTGCGGCGTCAATGAAACAGCTAATCTTTATCTTTACACTCTTCCTCGCGGGCAGTGCTTTTGCCGCGGAGCCGGACGAGTTGCTCGACGATCCGGCGCTGGAAGAGCGCGCGGAAATGATCGACGCGCAATTGCGCTGCGTCGTCTGTCAAAGCCAGTCTATCGCGGAATCGAATGCGCCCCTGGCGAAGGATCTGCGGTTGCTGGTGCGAGAACGGCTCGTCGCCGGCGATACGGACAAGGAAGTGATCGCCTATGTTGTCGACCGATACGGTGATTACGTTCTCCTGAAGCCGCCGGTGCAGGGCAATACGCTGTTCTTGTGGGCGTTTCCGGCCCTTGCGCTTGCCGCGGGCGGGGTTGGCGCTTTTTTCTTCCTGCGCCGCCCGACCCCCGCGCCGGCCGCGCCAATAAGCGATGAAGACGAAAAGGAAATCGACCGTCTTCTGGAAGAGCGCGGCTGATGCTTTGGGTCTTGATGTTTGTTTTC
>JAUIEG010000608.1 GCA_030428745.1 Alphaproteobacteria bacterium | reverse complement strand
AAACGATCACAGAGAATTTATGATGACAGATCCAGATGGGCGCGAGCCTTCTTTCCTGCCGGCGGATCATCCGCCGCTCGCGCCTTCGAAAGTCGGGGTTCTTCTCGTCAATCTCGGCACACCCGACGAGCCAACGCCCGGCGCCGTGCGCCGTTATCTGCGCGAATTCCTGAGCGATGAACGCATTGTCGACTTGCCCCGTGCTTTATGGCTGCCGGTGCTGCATGGGATCATCCTCAATGTCCGCCCGGCGGCGACCGCGCGCAACTACGCCAAGATCTGGCGCAAGGAAAGCAATGAAAGCCCATTGCGCTATTACACGCGCGCGCAAGCCGAAGGCGTCGCCGCGCGGATGGACGGCGTCACAGTTGATTGGGCCATGCGCTATGGAAACCCGTCCGTCGCCTCCCGCCTCGACGCCATGAAACAGGCGGGCTGTGAGCGCATTCTCGTCATCCCGCTCTATCCGCAATATTCAGCGACGACGACCGCCAGCGTCGCTGATGCTGTGTTCGACGCGGTAAAAGCCATGCGCTGGCAGCCGGCGATCCGCATGGCGCCCGCCTTTCATGACGAGCCGCACTATATCGACGCGCTCGCCGCCGTGACGCGCCGCCATCTCAGCACGCTGGATTTCACGCCGGAGCGTGTGGTCATCTCATTTCATGGCCTGCCCCAGCGTTATTTCGATCTCGGCGACCCGTATCATTGTCATTGTGCAAAAACCGCGAGGCTCCTGCGCGAAAAAATGGAGTGGACGGAGGATTTTGCGCCCATGGCTTTCCAGTCAAAATTCGGCCGGGAGAAATGGCTGGAGCCCGCGACGGAAGACACGATCAAGCGCCTTGCAAGCGAAGGCGTCAAAAAACTCGCCGTCATCATGCCGGGCTTCACCGCCGACTGTATCGAGACACTGGAAGAAATCGATATCGCCGCCCGTGAAACCTTCACACAGGCGGGGGGTGAGGCGTTCACCGCCATTCCTTGTCTCAATGACTCGCCGGAAATGACAGTGCTGATGGAAACCCTCGCCCGGCGTGAGACCGCAGGCTGGATCGGGTAACGCGCCTTACCGCTTCATCACGCCAGAAAAGCGCCTTGCCGAGAGAATGCTTGCCAGACGCAACAGCCGCGCCATCATGGCGTTTTGAACCGACTGGGGCCCGTTTTCATGGAATTCTTCGATCCCGGCTTCTGGTCTTTCCTGTGGGATGTCGAGCGCTATGAAGCGCTGATCGAAGATATGGGCCCCTGGGCGCCGGTGATGGCGGTTGCGGCCATGGTCATCGTCTCTTTCCTGCCCCTGCCCGCCGAAACCGTGGCGGTCGCCAATGGCATGGTCTTCGGTCGTGTGGAAGGCTTCATCCTCACCTGGGTCGGCGCCATGATCGCTGCGGCGCTCGCTTTTCTCCTCGCACGCACCGTTGCCCGGCCGCTGGTCCATCGCTTTATGTCGGCGGAGCGTCTCGCCCATTTCGAGCATGCGGTTGAAAAACGCGGCACGCCGTTTTTACTCCTGATACGGATGATACCGCTCATCCCCTATACGGTCGTCAATTACGGCTCGGGCGTGGCGCCCGTTCCGTTCCGCACGTTTTTATGGACATCAGCCATCGGCATGGCGCCGCCGATCTACGCCTTTGTTTCCATCGGCGCCTTGATGACCGACCAGCCATGGCTTGGCTGGATGATGCTGGTCGCGGCTATATTGTTTGTGTTGTTGCTCGGCTGGACGACACGGCGGTGGTGGCTAAAGAGCACCTAAACGCAGGCGTTTCTCACGCGATCCACAAATCCATCCACCTCATCTTCTGTCGTCCGGAAGGAGCAAATCAGCCGATGGCCGCGGCCATCCGCCGGATCGCCGGGCGTGATCCAGGGATAGAAAATATCGCCGCCGTCGCGGAGTTTATCCGCAACGCCATCGGGAAAGACGACGAAGACTTCATTGATGTCCGTCGGATAGATGATCGTGACGCCCGGAATCGCGGCGAGGCCTGATGACAAGCGCTGCGCCATGGCGTTCGCATGCGACGCCAGCTTCAGCCATAGCCCGCCCTCGAGACATGCGTCGAATTGCGCGGCGATGAAGCGCATTTTCGACCAGAGATGCCCGGCGCGCTTCCTCATAAACTCAAAATCCATCGCCCGGTGACGGTCGAAAAACACCACGGCCTCCGCCGCGATACAGCCGTTCTTTGTGCCCCCAAAGCAAAGCACATCGACCCCCGCTTTCCAGCTCAGCTCCGCCGGACTGACGCCAGACGCCGCGACCGCATTGGAAAAGCGCGCGCCGTCCATATGAACGGAAAGCCCCGCTTCGCGCGCAGCATCGCAGACCGCTGATAATTCGTCTACGGAATAGCGTGTCCCGCACTCAGTCCCTTGCGTCAGCGACAGGGCGCTCGCCGGGGCGCCATGG
>JAUIEG010000607.1 GCA_030428745.1 Alphaproteobacteria bacterium | reverse complement strand
GCCTACGCTGAACTCGCGGGCGTCAAACGCGCGGCGAACATCACCGCCGAAGACGTGCTCGGTACGGCGGGCGCCCTCCTCTCGGTCTTTGTACGCAACCCGGAATTTCAGGGCCAGACGAAAGATAAGCTCGCCACCGCCGAAGCTCAGCGCATCGTTGAAAACACCGTGCGCCCCGCCTTTGACCACTGGCTCGCCTCAAATCCGAAACAGGCCGGCGCCCTTGTGGACTGGGTCGCCGACCGCGCTGACGAGCGCATGCGCCGCCGCAAGGAAAAAGAAGTCTCGCGACAACAGGCGACGCGCAAGCTCCGTCTTCCCGGCAAGCTCGCCGACTGCTCCAACGCCAACCGGTCGGGCACCGAGATTTTTCTGGTCGAGGGCGACTCGGCCGGCGGTTCGGCGAAACAGGCGCGCAACCGCGCGACCCAGGCGATCCTTCCCCTGCGCGGTAAAATTCTGAACGTCGCCTCCGCCGGGCGCGACAAGATCATGGCGAACCAGGAAATCGCCGACATGACCCAGGCGCTTGGCGCGGGGATCGGGGCGAAGTTCAATCTCGAAAATCTGCGCTATGAAAAAGTCATCATCATGACCGACGCCGATGTGGACGGCGCCCATATCGCCGCCCTCCTCATCACGTTCTTCCATCAGGAAATGCCGGAGCTCATTCGCGCGGGCCGCCTCTATATGGCGCAGCCGCCGCTGTTCCGGTTAAGCGCGGGCGGAAAGTCCGTCTACGCCATGACCGAAGAAGAACGCGAAAAGCTCCTCAAGACCGAGTTCAAACCGAACCAGAAAGTCGAGGTCGGGCGCTTTAAAGGCCTTGGTGAAATGATGCCGGCGCAGCTTAAAGAGACCACCATGAACCCGGAGACCCGGGCGCTTGCCCGCGTCGTTATCGCCGAGGACAAGGAAGAAGCGAGCAGCGATCTCGTCAATCGCCTCATGGGCAAAAAACCCGAAGCGCGCTTCGCGTTCATTCAGGAAAACGCAGCGTTCGTGCGGGACGAGCTGGATATTTAGGCGCCCTTAAGCCCTCTCCCGCTGGCGGGAGTGGGGATATTCAGCGGCCGCCAGTTTTGTTTAACGCTGATAGCGCCAAGCCGTATCGGAATATTTTTCAGAAAAGCCTTCCCAGTATTTCTGCCAGACTTCCATATCGCGTTCATACCGCATTTCGGCGTTACGGTAATTTTCATAACAGACACGCAACCGCCTAAAGTCCGCATAGGTGGGCGAATCCTTGCTCAGAAAAATTTCTTCCGGCGGTATATGCAAATCGTTGTTGTATCCGGGCCATTCCGGTTTGCGCGCGAGAGGCGGCGGCGGATAATCATAGCTCCAGTTATCTCTGACATCGTATTCGTTGATGAGATCATGTTCTTCTGACAATCTTACTCGATCATAGAACACGGAAACGACACGCGCGACCTGCGCCTGACTTGGCGTAGCATAGGGAAAGAAATACGCTTTCTGGGCCAGAAACGCGCCGCAAAGTCCGAGAATGAATACGAATTGGAACACCGTTTCCAAACGGTTTAAGTTTTTGCGATCAAACAAGCGCAATAGCCAAACCGCCGCGCATAATACAATTGCGAGTCCAACGATCTGGAACGGCGACCAAAAGCTCTCCCATCCGTCAAGCCATGACAAAGGATACTCACACCCAACCATTAGTGTGGTGGTGTAACAGTGAAAGAACCAATAGCTGAGACCAAAGCCTAGAAGAAAAATTGTGAAGGGTGAGACAGCAATCGGATGCTTTGAGCGGGCCGCTCGTTTGACCTTTATCCAATTGGCTAAACGCTTACCCATTTCCCCTCCTGTCGAAAAATATGGTGGCGCAAATTACATGGGACAAGGTCATAAGCGTGGAAACGCAATGCAGCATTCCCAAAAAACACGCTTGACATTCTCTCTGAGCGGACTATCCACCCCTCCCCACGCGTGTACGGTCACGCGCAAAGGATGAATGAGATGAAACCGGCTTCAAATATGAGCCTCAGGAACGAGCAAAGCGTCGCGCTGCAGAATCTGCAGCCCGAATACGCACGCGCGTTCGCCGATGAGGCGGTTACGGAGGGTTTCGTCCTGATGCGGTAAGGCTTGCCGCATATTCCGATGACGGAAGGATAACCCTCCAGGCCCCGCCTCGGAGGGTTTTTTGTTGCCCGTAAAAGGGTTTAGCCCCGCCAACCATAGGAGGTTCCAATGGCGGAGATTGAAAATTTTGACGTGATGGAAACCGGCGGCGCGCCGGTGAAAGCCTGGGTGCGCGGCGTTCCCGTGGAGGATAGCGCGCGGATGCAGCTCGCCAATGTGGCGCGCCTGCCCTTCATCCACTCACACGTCGCGGCGATGCCCGACGTTCACTTCGGGCGCGGCGCAACCGTTGGCTCGGTGATCGCCACCAAGGGCGCGATC
>JAUIEG010000606.1 GCA_030428745.1 Alphaproteobacteria bacterium | reverse complement strand
CGCGAGCCAGGCCGCGAATTTGTTCCAGGCGCCCGGCACGTATACGGCGCGTTTTGCTTCAACCGCTTCAATGGCGCCCTCGACCACGGGCTCTGCTTCCATAAACATGTATTTCGGAAGCTGCGACACCAGCCCGCGCGTATTATTGGCGTCATGAAATTCAGAATAGGTGAAGCCCGGGCACAGCGCGGTTGAATGAACGCCGGTTCCGTCGCATTCGGCCGCCAGCGATTGCGCAAAACTGACAAGAAACGCCTTTGACGGTCCATAAAGCGTGTGGCCGGCCGAGCCGGGAACCAAGCCGGCGAGCGAGGCCACCTGAATGATGCGGCCGAAATCGCGATCCAGCATGCCGGGCAGAAAAAGCCGCGTCATCTGCGCATAGGAGACGAGCATCAATTCAAGAAAGGCCTGGTGCGCCGGCCAGTCATTATCGGTGTAAAAGCCCGGCATGCCGAAGCCTGCATTGTTGACCAGAATATCCACGGGCAGGCCTTCCGCCGCCAGCGCGTCGAAAATCATCTGCGTCGCGGAAGGCTCTGAAAGATCGGCGGCGAGGATGCGCGTCTTGACGCCATGGGCTTTTTCCAGCTCGGCGGCGAGATCCCTCAGGCGGTCTTCGCGCCGCGCAACGAGAATAACGTTCGCGCCTTTGGCGGCGTAGGCCCGCGCGAAGGTCGCACCGATGCCCGCGGAGGCGCCCGTAATGAGCGCCCATCTGTCTTTGTAATTCATATCTATTGTTTAGTGCGGTCCGCCCACCCGGTCCATGGCGGCGAACAGCGTTAACGGGCGGCAACGTCTTAGCACGGGGCTTGCATGGTAAACTAAGCCGCTCCCTGATTTCCCTCGCCGCGCGCGCGGGCTATCATTGGCGGCGAAAGAATGACGGAACGGCCATGGACAGCATCGAATTCATCTTGATCGTCGCGACCTTCGCTGTCGTCATCGTCTGGTATTTGCGCAACGCCGAGGCGCGCTCTGACGGCCTTCTGGGGATTCTCGCCCTCAAGGACGATCCTGAGATCGTCAAGCATGGCCGCCGCCCTTCCTATCGCCTCAAGGATCGCACGGCGCGCAAACCCGCCGGGCTTCGCGACAGCCGCGAGGCGCAAAAGGCCGCATCAACCACCACCTCAACCTATGTCCAGAAAGACGAAGACGAGGCCGCTCGCCGACGCTTTCGCCGTCAGGATGAGGCGCGCTATCGCGTGAAAGACAAGGCCGCGAAGTTCAAGGCGACAAAAGACTTGAAGGTCCCGAGAGGCGACTAGCCGCCGATGCTCTGCGCGATGAGCGGCAGGCCCATGGCCAGCACAACACTGACGATAATACCCACTGTCGCCTTGCCAATATCGCTCAGAACAATCTTCGCCGTGGCGCCGGGGGAACGGATATTATCGAGGGTGGCGACCGCAAACTCCCGGCCGGCGATCAGCCCCAGAAACACCCAGGTCGTCGACATGGGGATGTTGTTCAATTCCTTGAAGTAGAAGAGCAGCGTCGCATAGGTGAAGTCGATGATGGTCGCCGAACGAATATCGGTGATGTTCGTTTTCGACTTCAGCACCTTTTGCACCGGGCCGCCGCCGTTCCAGAATGTATAGGCGAGAAGCACGACGATGCCGGCGATGGCGATGCCCGCTTCATAAGGGTTCAGCGCCGGCGCGCCCGAAGCATCCAGCCCTCGCGGCAGGAAGATGAAAATATTGGCGAAATCCTGCATCAACCAGACGGCCCAGAGATAGCCGGTGGAAATCCACTGCAACAGCACCCAGACCGGCGCATGCTGTTGCTCCGACGTTTTCAGGAACCAGCGCTCCAAAGTCGGCGCGAGCGCGATATAAATAACGCCGCCGGTGATGAAGGCGACTGCATACCCCATCAGCGACTTCATCAGCATGGAAGACATGCCGTCGAGCGTCGCGAAGATCGCGAGGATCATGAAGCTTGTGGAAACCGGAATGCCGAGACGCGTAAGCAACAAGAGCGCCAGCGGCGGCACCGCGTGATACCATTGCGGCTCGAAGATTGGGTATTTTTTGACGTTGTCGAGACGGCCATAAGACGGGTCGCCGCCATTGGTTATGTAGCCATAGGCGAACACGATCACGAGCACGGTCGCTGCAAACAGGAACAAGGCCCACCAGGGCAGGCGGCGGTTGGAATTGATAAAGGTGCCGAGAGTCTGCAGCGCGTCATTGCCCACAACGGCGTAGGCCGCAAATGCAAAGCCGATGGCGGCCCAAAATCCGATATCAAGTTCCATGTCCGCCCTTTTCCGGCCGCGCTGTGGTATGGCCCGGCGCACGAGGAGCGCCGCCGGTCAAAGTCGCGCGCACCCTCTATTTTTTATGTTTCACTATTGTGACAAAGGGGCGGTTTTTGCCACAAGATGAGTGGAAATCGTCAATTTGGCCGGGAAACG
>JAUIEG010000605.1 GCA_030428745.1 Alphaproteobacteria bacterium | reverse complement strand
TACGAAATCACCTGGCGGGAAGGCATGGCTGACCGCAGCGCGACGCCCGTTCAGCGCCTTATGCTGACTGCGACTCCGCCGGACGGCATGGTGACGCAAGTCGTCACTGCCGAAAGCGTAAAATATGAAGGACCGGCGCTGACAAAAACCTATGGCGGCGTGATTGTCCTATGCGGCGGCGAAGCGCTTGCGGAGATCGATGAGGTCGTGACGGCCGAGTAACTGGCGTTAGCAGTTTTTGTATTTGTCATTCAGACCGCCGCCAGCGGCGATCATGGGCAGGATCTTTTCAAGTCGCCGTTCTTTCGTCGCGGCCTGTTTCGCCTCGGCGATGTACGCCGCATATTCGCGCTGTTTGCCCGGCGTCAGCTTCTCAAAGGCGGCGCCCGCGCGCTTGTTCTTCGAAAGCGCTGTTTTGAGCTCTTCCGGCAGGACGAGAGCGCCCTTGCGCTGCGGCTTGATCTCTTTGCCCGCCTTGGCGAGCGCGACCGCCTCCTTCACATAGGCTTTGATGGTCGCGGGCTTGATGTCCTTGGCGTTTTGCATCCGCCATTGGCGCTGGGCCTTGGTGACGCCTTCCTGCGCGTTGATGAGGACTTGTTTTTCGTCCTTGAGGAGCGCGCCCTGCGGAAACCAGAGACAGAAGAAGGTCTTGAAGGCGGTCACCCCGACAATGTGTTTGCCGTCTAGAGTATAAAACGGCGACCCCCATTTGATCTCTTCATTGAGACCTGTCGACACAAGAATTTTACGCAGCGCGCTCAACTCGTCGCGCCACTGTTTTGCGTTCTTAAAATAAGCGTCAGGCGTTTTCGTCTTCTGCATTCAGCGCTCCCCGGGAGACCTGCCTTACGCAAAATATCCCACTGTCGCGCCGATTAACAGATAGACGCGGCCGAGAGGTGAGGAGAGATATTCCTCCAGCTCTTCGTCGGCGGTCTCTGATGTTGTTGCGTCTTCCAGCAGCTTTTCAAAGCCTTGCAGAAAGTCATGCACGCCGTGCTCGAAATTGCGGTCGCGGCCCGATTCCGACCGAATGCGGCGCTTCACATCGGCTTCGTTGAGGCGCAACAGGCGATTGGCGAAAACATTGCGGTCGCCGCGATCGAACCGTTCCTGCAGCGCGGGCGGCGGATCGCCGTAAAGTCGTGTTTCAAGTTCCTGCGTGAAATCCTGCAGGTTCGCGATGATACGGATGGCGTTGTCTGCTGTGCGGCGGGTTTCGTCTTCCGCACCGGATTTTTTTGTCGCCTTGCCGAGATCGAGCGGTTCGCCTTCGTCAGCAGCGTCAAGGATCTCTTTCCATGACACGTCGCTCTTCATGCGCTTGCCGGGTTCGACTTTAGTGTCTTTGCTCAGCGTAAGCGGCTGTTCTTTTTGTTGCGCCTGTTTGCTTGGGCGGCGTTCGGCGATGTCCCGCGCAAGTTCGTCGAGACGGGCGGCGCCATTGGATTTCTTTTCCGCCGTTTGCGGCGCCGGATCGGCTGTCTTGGCCGTGAGCGGCGGCTCTTTGCGCCGCGCGGGGGTCAGGTCGAGCGTCTCCTGCGCTTCTTTCTCGGCTTTGAGAGCGGTTTCTTCCTCAGCCGTCTTGCGCTCGCCCTGCTCGGATTTTTTCTTCTCAGCCGCCTGACGGTCGGCCCGGGCCTGCATTTCGTTTTGCGCTTCGGCCAGGCGCGCGGCGGCTTCCTGTTCGCGCAATTGCGCTTCAGCGAGGCGCGACAAGCGGTCGGTTTGCGAAGCGATGGCCTCGGCGAGGCGGTCGGCGCGTTTTCGTTGTTCGTCGATCAGCGACTCAAGGCGCGCATTTTCCTGTTCCAGCGCGGCGCGCGCTTCGGCCAGGGCCTGATTGCGCTCTTCAATACGCTGGGCTTCGGTTTCCGAGAACTTCATGGCGTCTTCCGAGGATTTACGGGCGCGTTCGCTGGCGGCGGTGACATCGCTGGAGGCTTTCTCCGCGGCTTCGCCCGTGCGGCGCGCAGCTTCGGTGACGTCTTCTGCGGCGCGGGTGGCTTTGGCCGCGCCTTCCGCCGCTGCGGCGAGAGCGTCGGCGGTGGAGCCTGAAATATCTTTCAGCGCCTGCGCCGTTGCATCCTGCACGCGGATCGCTTCTTCATTGGTGGCGTCGATGGCGCCTTTGGCCGCGCGTTCGGCTTCGGCGCGCGAGGCTTCAACAGCGTCATTGGCGGCATTCTTCGCCTGTTCGGCTGCGGCGCGGGCGGCGGAGCCGATATTGGCGGCGTTGCGCGCGGCCGATTCCGCCGCGGCGTCGGCGGCGGCTTTGGCGCGTTCGGTGGCGCTGCGGGTCTCTTCCGCAGACTGATCGACGGATTGTGCGGAGGCGCGCATCGTTTCATCCACATCGCGCAATGCATCGCGCAGGGATTCAAATGAGTTGAAGGCGCGCTCCGCCGCCGTTTCAAGGCGATGGAGG
>JAUIEG010000604.1 GCA_030428745.1 Alphaproteobacteria bacterium | reverse complement strand
TCAACAACAACGGTCGGCCGGGTCGCGCGGTTTCTGCGCGAGGAAAACCATCAGGGATACAGGCTCGTGCTCGATCGCATGGCTGGAAAATCAGGAGCAGGACATGAGTGAGCAAAGGCTGCGTATCGCCATTCAGAAATCGGGCCGCTTGTCGGACGGCAGTTTCGACCTATTAAAAAGCTGCGGTCTGACGATCTCGCGCGGGCGCGATAAGCTTTACGGCCGTGTGCAGGAGCTTCCTATCGATGTTCTCCTGTTGCGTGACGATGACATCCCCGCTTTCGTTGCTGACGACGCCTGTGACATCGGCATTGTCGGACAGAATGTCTTCGAAGAAGAGCTGCTTAACGAAAGTCATGAAGCGCCGGCGCAGGAGGTGATGCGCCTCGGCTTTGCGCGTTGCCGTTTAATGCTTGCGGCGCCAAAGGAATGGACCTTTGACGGCGCCTCCATGCTCGAAGGGAAACGCATCGCCACATCCTATCCCGCCCTGACCCGCGCCTGGCTGGCTCGCGAAGACGTCAACGCCAAGGCTGTCATGATGAAAGGCTCTGTCGAAGTGGCGCCGCGTCTAAAAATTGCTGACGCCGTCTGCGATATTGTCTCCACGGGCGCGACGCTCGACGCGAACGGGTTGAAACCGGTATCGACGGTGTTTGAGTCCGAAGCCATCCTGATCCGCAATCAAAATGCTTTTTCACCGGAGAAACTCGCGGTGTTTGAAGCTCTGCTGAAACGCATCAATGGCGTTCTGACCTCACGCGACGCCAAATACATCATGATGAACGCGCCGCGCTCTGCGGTTCCGGCGATCACCGAATTCCTGCCCGGGGTTGATGCGCCCACCGTTCTTGAGCTTGCCGGCAATCCGGACAAGGTCGCCATTCACGCCGTCTGCCGCGAAAGCGTTTTCTGGGACACGCTGGAGCGGCTGAAAAAACTCGGCGCCAGTGCGATCCTCGTCCTGCCCATCGAAAAGATGATGGCCTAGACGCCGGCGATTCGTTTTTCATAAATCCATCAGGCGCAAGCATTGCGCGTCCGATTTTTGCGGACATGCATTGCTTGCGCTTTTGCAAAAAATTTTTCCCGAGAAAGCCGATTTATCTCCCGCTTTCGTCGCGGTGTCATATTCCTGAGAATATCGCCGCATAGACATAACGCAGTAGCGTAACAAATCCGTACACAAACAAGTTAGCGCACCTGATGCGCCGCCATGCCCGTATGCGCGGGCAGGATAGGAGAATTTATGTCTATAATTAGCGCACCGAACATCAATCGCGGGCTGAGCCGCCGGGATATGTTGCGCAGCGGCGCGGCGCTTGCCGGCGCCGCCGCCATCGCAACGCCGCTGCGCGGTCTGGCGGCGTTTCAGGGCGGCGTCACGTCTTACGCTGAACCGATCGCGAGCCCTTATGGGCCGATCTCGCCGAAACTGGATCAGTCCACCGGCCTTCCGCTGCTGCAATTGCCCGATGGTTTTTCTTACCGCTCCTTGGGCTGGACAGGCGACCTGATGAATAATGGACAGCCGACGCCGCCGCGCCATGACGGTATGGCGGTTGTCGAGCAGCGCGGCCAGCTCACCATGCTGATCCGCAACCATGAGAACAGCGTTACCAACGACCTCGAAGGCAATCCGTTCGGACTGATCGATGCGCGCGCGATTTATGACGATGTCGTCAGCGCCGAACAGGGCGCGCCAAAAGGCATTTCCGGCGGAACGACCACCATCGTTCTGCGTCGGGGCGAATATTACAAAACCATTCCGAGCCTTGGCGGCACGCTGACCAACTGCGCGGGCGGCCCGACGCCGTGGGGCACCTGGCTCTCTTGCGAAGAAACCACGACCAATCTGGAGCCGCTCGGCGGCAAGAAACATGGGTATGTTTTCGAAGTTACATGGAATGGCAACAAGCGCTCGCAACAACCGATCGTCGAAATGGGCCGGATGGCGCATGAAGCTGTGGCGGTCTATCCGCATACGGGCGATGTGTATCTGACCGAAGACCGCCGTAACGCCGCGGGCTTCTATAAATATGTGCCCGACTTTCCGCAGCACAGATTCGGCGCGCTTGAAAAAGGCGGAACGCTTTATGCAGCGAAAGTCGTGGGCGAGAACAATGTTGATATCAACAATCCGTCCATCGGCGATTGCTATCAGCTTGAATGGGTGATGATCGAGGATCCGGACATGGATCCGGCTCAATATTCTGACGATATCGTCAGCACCGAGGCGAGCGGGCCTTTCCTGCAGGCGCATGCCAAAGGCGGCATTCGCATGAGCCGCGGCGAGGGCTGCTGGTATTCGAAAGCCGACGGTCTCATCTATTTCGTGGATACGGCCGCCGGCGTCGACGGCTCGGGCCGTCCGGGCCGCGGGCAGGGCGGCGTCTGGGCGTTCGATCCGGTGCGTAACCTCTTGACCTGTAT
>JAUIEG010000603.1 GCA_030428745.1 Alphaproteobacteria bacterium | reverse complement strand
ACTCGGCGCGTTTGGTCTCGTTCGGTGTCTGGTAAGAAAGACGGATGCGGCCGCCGCCATTGACCTGCGCTTTCAAAACCGACCCTTCGGGCGCCTCGACCTGGTCGGCGTCGACGGGCAGGGCTTGCCCCGCGCGCAACAGATAGATGGGCGCGCGCCCGGCGTAAGCAGGCGGTTCGAGCCATAAATCCGCAACCAGCTTTCCGGCGCCGACATGGGCTTGCGGGTCGAAGCCGAGGGCGAGGCGTGTAAAGGTCTCTTTGCCGCTGGCGATAAAACCGATGGCGAGGAGGCCGAGCGCGATAAAGCGCAGGCCCCATGGGTCTCGGGCCTCGGCGGTGTCGCGCGCGTGTTTAAGTCGCGCCGCCCGGGCGCGCTCTGCGCTCGCCTGCAAATGCGCGCGCCAAAGCGGGGAGTCGCTTTCGTTCGCGTTGAACGGCGTGTCGTCCATCGCCTGCAACGCCGCGTGGTCCACATGGCCGTCTTCTTCAAGACGCGCCTGCGCCTCGCGTCTCGATGGAAATTCAACGCCTTTAAGGCCGCGATAGAGAAGGACGGCGCCACCGGCGCCGCCGATCGCCAGCGCCAGCCAGTGAGCCCATGACGGCGTGAACTTCCAGAGGTCGCAAAGGCTGATGAAGGCGAAAACAAAAGGAACCGCCAGCGACGGCAGGACGGCCGGCCACAGTCTTTCCCAAAAGAGGACAAGCCGGGCGGCGAAAATCGCGCCGTCACCGGGAATGCGCCGGCGTTTCGGGCCTTCAGGCCCTTTGTCGGAAGGCGTTTCCGCCAATGGCTCCGCCTGTGTCACGCTGGTGGTCATACTTCTTGCACAATAGCCTTTGAGGGGGCATTCGTCGACGCCGCCTGCCTTACAGCTTTCTCAGTCTGGCGCATCGCGGGCGAAAACAGGTTAACGAAACGGGAGATCAGGTTGGTTTTCACACTCACCTCCTCAAAGCGCCGCCAGCAATTGGGTGAAGATGCGCGCCGGTCCCGCGCCTCCGCCTGGCGCATGGGCGCCGCCTGGGTCTTGATTGTGATTTATAATCTGGTCGGGATCACGGACATTATCTCCACCGTGATTGCGATAGAAAGCGGCGCCGGGGTCGAGGCAAATCCTGTCGTCAGCACGATGATGGTGCATGCGGGCGATGGCTGGATCATCGCCAAGCTCGGCCTTCAGGGGCTGATCAGCTTTATGGTGTTGTGGTTCCCGCACTGGATCGTCCTGTTCTTTTTCGCCATGGCGACGACCGGCAACGCGCTGATCGTCTACAATAATTTTTCCATCGCCGGACTAGTCTAACACCGCTGCGGAAGTGGTGGATAACTATTCACCAACACTGGGAAAAACGTAAGAATTCATCGGAAGTGATGAATTTTCAAAGGCGCGATTCCCGCGTCGGCTGCAAAACTGTAATGTAAGGCGAGACGTCTAAAGCCAGTCCGGCGTCGCCTCGAGCGCCACTATTTCCTCGAAACTCGGACGGCGGCGAATGACGGCGTAGCGCTCGCCGCTGACCAGCACTTCGGGGATCAGGGGCCGCGTATTATATTGCGACGCCTGCACAGCGCCGTAAGCGCCCGCCGACATAATCGCGGCGAGGTCGCCCGGCTTCATTTCCGGCATGGTGCGCTGTTTCGCAAAAAAGTCGCTCGACTCGCAGACGGGACCGACAACGTCATAGGTCGTTGGCGCCGCATCTTCGTTTTTGATGACGGGGATGATGTCGTGATGGGCGTCATAAAGCGCCGGGCGTATCAAATCGTTCATCGCGGCATCGACAATCAGGAATGTGCGCGCCACGCCCTCTTTCACGAAAACGACGCGGGTCACCAGAATGCCGGCATTGCCGGCGATCATGCGCCCCGGCTCGAAGATCAGGCGAACGCCCAACGGCGCCGTGAGTTTCTTGATGAGCGCGGCGTAATCGTCGGGATGCGGCGGCGCGGCGGTGTTTCCATAGGGAATGCCGAGGCCGCCGCCGACATCGAGGCGCTCGATGACGCAGCCGTCGGCGCGTAAATCATTGATCAGCCCGGCCGTCTTGGTGAACGCCGCCTCAAAGGGGGCGAGATCTGAGATCTGCGATCCGATATGCAGATCGACGCCAACCACGTCGACGCCTTTCATGTCGCGGGCCCGGGCGTAAAGGCCGCGCGCTTCTTCCCAGGCGACGCCGAATTTGTCTTCCTTACGGCCGGTTGAAATTTTGTCATGCCCGCCGGCGGCGACATCCGGATTGACGCGCAGGGCGACCGGCGCGCGCGCATTCAGCTCAAGCGCTAATGCGTTCAGCGCCTCAAGCTCCGGCGCCGATTCAACATTGAATTGATATATCCCTGCGTTAATCGCAGCCTGCATCTCATCGCGGGTTTTCCCGACGCCTGAAAAAACGATTTTGTCAGGGGCGATGCCGGCTTTCATGGCG
>JAUIEG010000602.1 GCA_030428745.1 Alphaproteobacteria bacterium | reverse complement strand
CGAGGTTGGAAAGGGAAAATGGCGCGCCAAGGATTTGAAAGCGGCGCTTGAAGCCGCCGACCGCACCCGCTGCGGACCCGTGGCTCCAGCGGAAGGGCTATATTTCATGCGCGCTGATTATTGAAGGCTACGCCGCAAAGGTCTCGAAATACTTTGCGATGATTGTTTCATAAATGTCGGCCAGAAGTCCGACATCGCTCACATCCACATGCTCATCCACCTGATGCATGGTCGCGCCCACGAGACCGAATTCGGCGACCGGCGCGTAATCCTTGATAAAGCGCGCATCGGACGTGCCGCCAGAGGTCGACAGTTCAGGTTTGCGCGCGGATTTTGCTTCGATGCAGGACGAAAGCAACCCAAGGAATTGCATATCAGTCGTTAAAAACGCTTCGCCGGAAACCACGCAGTCGAGCGTGTAGGTCGCGTTGATCTCCTTCGCGATGGGATCGATCTGCGCCTTCAGCCAATCCTCTATGCTGGCGCCCGTCCAATTGGGATTGAAGCGGATGTTGAACCGCGCCGACGCTTTTCCGGGAATGACGTTATGCGCCGGATTGCCGATATGAATGTCCGTGACCTGAAGGCTTGACGGCTGAAAGCGCTCATAGCCGTCATCAAGCGGGGTTTCGCTCAAATGCAACAGCTTGCGCATGAGCGCCGGGACCGGGTTCGACGCGCGATGCGGATAAGCGACATGCCCTTGCTTGCCCGTCACGGTCAGCCAGCAGTTGATTGAGCCGCGCCGTCCGACCTTGATCATGTCGCCCATGACGTCAGGGTTTGAGGGTTCGCCAACAAGGCAGTGGTCGATCTTTATGTTCTGATCGTGCAGCCACTGCAAAACCCTGACGGTGCCGTTGACGCCTTTTCCCTCTTCATCGCCGGTGATGAGAAGAGAGAGCGTCCCTTTTGGCGCGCCCTCTTTCAGCGCGCGCGCAGCGGCGGCCACAAAGGCGGCGATAGCGCCTTTCATGTCCGATGCGCCGCGACCCCAGAGCTTGCCGTCTTTCACGGTGGCGTCGAAAGGCGGGGATGTCCATTCATCGGCGTCGCCCGGCGGCACTACATCGGTGTGTCCGGCGAAACAGAAATGCGGCGCCCCCTCGCCAATCTCTGCGTAGAGGTTGTCCACATCCTCGAAAGGCAGTCGCGTGCAGCGAAAGCCGAGCGCGGTCAGCGCCTTTTGCAGAACGTCGAGTGCGCCCTCGTCCGCTGGAGTGATTGAGGGGCAGCGGATCAGCGCGCGGGCGATCTCCACCGGGTCGTATGTTTGTGTATCGATCTCGCTCATGTGCTTGAGGTAGACTAGGGGCGAAGCCGAAACAAGCCGGAGCCGTTTATGCCCAAACTCGACCTTGCCAAAGCGCCTGTGCGAACGAGCTGCGTTTATCCGGGCAGGCTCGCCGACCATTGTAAGGGACGGTCGAAAATCGCCCTCGGCGATCTTGGCGGCCTCAACCAGTTCGGCGTCAATCTCACGCGGCTGGCGCCGGGCGCGGCCTCCGCGCATCAGCATTGGCATCTGAAAGAAGATGAGCTTGTCTACATGCTCGAAGGCGAGGCGGTGCTGGTCGAGGATGACGGTGAGACGGTTCTGAAGTCGGGCGATGTTGCGACGTTCAAAGCTGGCGCCGAAAACGGGCATATGCTCGTCAACAGGTCAGTTGGCGATGCGGTTTTTCTTGAAGTGGGAACCAGATCGCCGGACGAGATCGCCAGCTACACCGATCCCGATGTCGATATGAAGGTCGTCAAGGAAGACGGCGTCTGGACATTTTACCGAAAGAATGGCGACAAATATTGAAAAAATTCATCCTTGGCGGTGATGATGGCCTCATTATTTAGGTTTTATGTACGCCGCCGCCATGAATCCGTTTCCCATTCATTTCGCTATTGATCTTGAGCCGGACGAACGTCTTCCGGACGATGGCAATAAGACATGTGACAACGCTGGTCTTGCGCTGGAGAGAATGGCTGAACTGCGTGGCGCGATTGAAGCGGCGACGGGCGCCCCGGCGAAATTCGGCTGGTATGTACGCATGGACCGCCATATTGGGGCGCTTTACGGCGATCCGTGCGCCATCGCCAATAGATACAAACCGATGCTTGATGAAGCCGCGCGCGCCGGCGATGAAATCGGGCTCCATATTCACGCCATTGAACGCCGGCGCGATGGAGCCTGGCGAGCGAACTATGCTGATGAACGCGCAGTTTGCGAAACGGTTGATGAGGCGTTCGCCGCTTTTGAATCAGTCTTTGGAAGAAATTGCGATGCGGCGCGCATGGGCGATATGTGGACGAGCAAGGCCTGCATGGCGCAAATCGCCAAATGCGGGGCGCGCTATGACATCACGCTTGAAACAGGATTGCGCTCACAAGGGATAGCCGCACTGTATCCGGGCACTGGCAGCAAGGGCGCCCGCCCCTCAATGCTGGGC
>JAUIEG010000601.1 GCA_030428745.1 Alphaproteobacteria bacterium | reverse complement strand
TCGCTGAATTCGGCGCCCATGCGCAAGGACGAGATTTTCGGCTTCGACGTGCCGACGGATGTTCCGGGCGTCGACAAGGCGATCCTTAATCCGCGCGACACCTGGGAAGACGCTTCGGCCTTCGACGCGCAGGCGCAAAAACTCGCAAAAATGTTCACTGAGAACTTCAAGATTTTCGAAGCTTATGTGAGCGACGATGTGAAGGCCGCGGGCCCGAAGGCCTAACGATTTCTCAAACCGGCTAATGAAAAGGGCGATCCATCGGATCGCCCTTTTCATTTAGACCTTCGTGTCGAGCCGCTCGCCCGGTTCGCCGGAAGCGCCGCCCGACGCGCCGGGGCCCGAGGACACCGTCACCATGGCCGCGCGCAGGACACGGTCGCCGATGGTGAAGCCCTGCTGGGCTACATCGACCACATGGCCATGCGGTATCTCCGCATGCGGAATTTGTGCGACGGCCTGATGCACATTCGGGTCGAATTTTTCGCGCTCGGCGGCGACCTTCTTGACGCCATGGCGCTCCAGCACCGACAGCAGTTCCTTTTCGGTCATCTGGAGACCGTCGATCAGCCCTTTGGCGACGTCGCTCATGCCTTCTGCCGGCGCATTCTCCGTCGCAATGCGCAGGGCCCGCTCGAAATTGTCGGAAACGCCGATCAGGTCGCGGGCGAAATTGGCGATGGCGTAGCGTCCGGCGTCGGCTTTTTCGCGCTGCGCCCGGCGGCGGGTGTTTTCAAGCTCGGCGGCGAGGCGCAGCACCTTGTCGCTCAACTCGCCAATCTCTTTTTTGGCGGCGTCGCTCATCTGTTCGTCATCGGCGAGGTCTTCCTCGCCCAGCATTTCCGGGTCATCGAGCATGCCTTCCGCTTCATGGGGAAAAGGCGGCGGCCGGTTTTCGTGTTCGTCACTCATAAGACTAGCTTTGCTTTAGGGAATTCATTCGCTGGGGATGTACGCGCGCGGGGCGGTTATTTCAACATCCGGGACAGGACTTCCGCCGTATAGTCCACAATCGGGACGACCCGGGCGTAATTGAGCCTGGTTGGCCCGATGACCCCCAAAACCCCAACGATTTTGCGGTTTTCGTCGCGATAGGGGGCGGTGATCACCGAGGAGCCGGAAAGCGAGAAGAGCCGGTTTTCCGAGCCGATAAAGACTTTCACGCCTTCGCCGTCCCGCGCCGCCGTGAGGAGGTCGATGACGTCGCGCTTTTTTTCGAGGTCGTCGAGGAGCATGCGGACGCGCTCGATATCCTGCGCCGCCTCGTCGAGAAGGTGCCCGCGCCCGCGCACGATCAGCTGCCAATTCTCCTCGCCGGCGATATCGGCGACTCCGTCGCGCACAAGGCGCGAGGTCAGCTCGTCCAGTTCGGCGCGGTTGGATTGGATTTCATCAAGAATGCTAGACCGGGTTTCCCCGAGGCTGCGGCCGCGCAGCCGCGCATTAAGATAATTGCCGGCGGCGACCAGCGCCGAGGCGGGCAGATCGTCGGGCGCTTCGATAATGCGGTTTTCAACGCGGCCGTCCTCGAACACCATCACGACAAGCGCCTTGCCGGGACCAGTGCGCACGAATTCTATCTGGCGCAGCGGCGCGTCGGCTTTTTGCGTGACAATGAGGCTCGCCGTATTGGTCAGGCCCGCAAGGCGTGTCGCAGCGGCTTCAAGCGGGCTTTCCGGCGCGTCGGCCTTTGCTTCATATTCGATCGCGCGCCGTTCCTCCGGCGTCAGGTCCCCCACCTGCATCAGCCCATCCACGAAAAGCCTCAGCCCAAGCTCGGTCGGCAGGCGCCCGGCGGAAATGTGCGGCGCATGGAGAAGGCCCATATCGGTGAGATCCGCCATGACATTGCGCACGGTCGCCGCGGAGACGGCGATCTTGGTGTCATGGCTGAGGACGCGCGAACCCACAGGCTCACCGGTGGTGAGGTAGGTCTCCACCAGGCGGCGGAAGATTTCGCGCGAGCGCTCGTCAATATCATTTAAAGCGGACATGGGTCTTGGCTCTGCTCTTCCGGGACCGGCAGGAGAAAATAAGCCGCTTGGCGTCAAGGACAAGGGGGCAGCGACAGGGCGCGGCTCGACAGCGAGCGGCGGGAGGGTCTAGGAAGGCGCGCCCCTGTCGGTAAACAGTCAGTTACGGAGCCCCATCATGAGACCTTCCGGCCGCGCCTTTAATGAGCTTCGCCCCGTTTCCCTTGAAACCGGCGTCGCCAAACACGCCGAAGGCTCCTGCCTGGTCAAATTCGGGGACACCCATGTGCTCTGCACCGCCAGCTGGGATGAAACGACCCCGCCCTGGCTCCGGGGCGGCGGCCGCGGCTGGGTGACCGCGGAATATGGCATGCTGCCGCGCTCCACGGGCGAGCGGATGCGCCGCGAAGCGAAAAACGGTCAATCCGGCCGCACGCAGGAAATCCAGCGCCTTATCGGCCGGTCGCTGCGCGC
>JAUIEG010000600.1 GCA_030428745.1 Alphaproteobacteria bacterium | reverse complement strand
TTCGAAGCCTTATATCGTCAGGACCCGCTGCAAACGAAATATACGGGCGGCACAGTGCTGCATTTATATATGAGCGAGCGGATTTCGAACGCTGACGCGTGTGCGGCGTTGGTGCGCCGGGCGCTCTCCCGGTTTCATCTGCCTTACATCACTGTGACGCCGACATTTTCGATTTGCCCGGTTCACGGTTATCTTTCTGGCGAGCACGCTCTGTGCCCGAAATGCGAAACGGCGGGCGACGAAGGGCAGGTTTGTGAGGTGTGGACCCGCGTCATGGGCTATCACCGGCCGGTGTCCGCCTTCAATCCCGGCAAGAGAAGCGAACATGAAGAGCGCAAACACTTCGAAGAACATCGCGCGGAACTTACCGCAGCGTAAAATGGATACGACGTTGTTGCGGATCGGCGGTTTCGAGCCGTTCAGCACGGTCGATTATCCGGGCAGACTTGCGGCCGTTATTTTTTGCCAGGGCTGCCCCTTGCGTTGCGGCTATTGCCATAATCCGGATCTGATACCGGCGAGGTCGGCGGGGCAGTTGACTTTTGAGCATGTTCTTTGGGCAATCGCTCGTCGCAAGGAATTCCTGGACGCCGTGGTATTCAGCGGCGGCGAGCCTTTAGCGCAAGCAGCGTTGATTCCGGCAATGGCGTCGATGCGGGCGCGCGGTTTTGAGGTCGGCCTTCATACCGCAGGAACAAATCCGTCCTTGTTTGAAGCAGCGCTCCCTTTCCTCGATTGGGTCGGATTTGACGTCAAGGCGGCTTTCGACGACTACCGCAAGGTGACGGGCGCTGACGTCGGTGAGAAAGCGCGCGCTTCTTTGAAAATCCTCGTGACGTCAGGCGTTCCTTACGAAGTTCGCACGACTGTATGGCCGGGGCGAATCGGCAAGACCGAAATTTGTGTGATGGCGTCGACGCTGCGAGAAATGGGCGTGCGCCGGTACGTTTTGCAGGAAGCGCGAACTCCGGATCAAAAAGCATGGCCCGGCGACGATATGTTGCAGGATCCGGCTTTTCTTTCCGACACAGCCGCCATGTTTGATCAATTCGAGGTGCGCCGTGCAGAGATTGTTTGAATTACTTTTCGCCAAGGGCGCGCCGAAAGAACTACTTGCTGCGCGAAAAGATTATTCCGGGCCGGCTCTTTTCAGTTACGGCTTTCGACCTTTTTTCTTTTTTGGCGCGGTCTGGGCGGCGCTATCCGTACCATACTGGATTTACATCTACAGTACAGGAGCTGGCGTTGTTGGCCTCATGTCTGCGCCGGAATGGCATGTCCATGAGTTGCTTTACGGCTATCTCGCCGCGATCATCGCGGGCTTCTTGTTAACGGCCGTACCGAACTGGACGGGTCGTCTCCCGGTCCTCGGCGTGCGGCTAATGCTTTTATTTGCATTATGGGCTGCAGGTCGAGTCGCGATGCTCGCATCAGGGATTATCGGGTCGGTGGCTGCAGGAGGCGTTGATTCCTTATTTTTGATTTCCCTTGCGGCTATGATGTGGCGCGAGGTCATCGCTGGAAAGAATATTCGAAATATTCCCGTATGTGTAATGGCGACATTGCTGGCGTTCACGAATATTGGATTTCATGCTAGCGTGCTGGGTAGTGCGTTTCATGAATTCATTGAGCATCTTGCAATTGGCGTGATTGCGCTGTTGATTACGCTGATCGGCGGGCGCATCGTTCCAAGCTTCACTCGAAATTGGCTTGCGCAGAGAGGGAAAACTGACCTTCCCGCACAGGCCGGATTGTTCGACAATATGGCGCTCGGCGCCGCCGGACTTGCGCTTCTCGGTTGGTCATTCATGCCGGGCAGCGAAACTACGGGGTTTCTTTTGATTCTTGCTAGCGTCATCCATTGGGTGAGGCTTGCGCGCTGGCGCGGCTGGAAAACCGGCCGCGAACCGCTCGTTCTCATACTGCATATCGGTTACGCATGGCTGCCTGTCTCTTTCTTGTTGATGGGCATTGCAGCGTTCGCACCTGCGACGGTTCCGCCTCACGCCGCGATGCATGCTCTTACCGCCGGCGCCATGGGGACTATGACGCTGGCGGTCATGACGCGTGCTACTCTTGGCCATACGGGCCGCGATCGTACAGCCGATATCTGGACGACTGCGATCTATTTGCTTGTCGTGACCGGCGCTCTAATGCGGGTAGCCGCTCCGTTTCTTCTTGCGCAAACCTATCTCCTGGCGCTCATGATATCCGCTTTGCTTTGGAGCGGCGCTTTTGCACTTTTTGCGATACGTTACGGGCCGATGCTTTGGGAGTCATGAATCGTCTTAAATACCGCCAACCAGAAGCCGACAGATGAGAATGGGGCGCGAGCGTGGACGAGTACTACCTCCAGATCCGAAACGTCCACATAGCCTCGGTCATCGCGAGCGGAAGCCTCTTTTTCTTAAGAGGCTTTGCGCTCAATGTTCTGGGATTTCGGTGGGTGATGGCG
>JAUIEG010000599.1 GCA_030428745.1 Alphaproteobacteria bacterium | reverse complement strand
CAATAAGATTTATCTAGTTGTATTTACTGATATATTGCGGTTTGTTCCAAATTTGTCCTGTCCGCTATATAGCCCGATTATCCCCTTGAAACAAGTAGCCGGATTCCCTATATTTGTTGGGAGGCGAGAGAGGGCGATTCGATGGGGAAAATACCGACATACAAACAGTTCCTTGCGGAGTTTCCGGACGACGATTCCTGTCTGGACCACCTCATGCGCACCCGCTACGGCGAGCGCCATGAATGCCAAGGCTGTGGAAAATCGGCCCATTATTACCGGATCAAAAAGCGCGCTCAGTACGCCTGCGAATATTGCGGCTATCAGGTCGCCCCGAAGGCCGGAACCCCGTTCGAGAAGTCCCGCACGTCCCTCCACTCTTGGTTCTTCGCTATGCACCTGTTCTGCGCCAGCCGTAACGGCGTGAGCGCCAAGGAGATCGAACGGCAGGTCGGCGTCACCTATAAAACAGCATGGCGCATGGCCCGCCTCATTCGCGAGTATATGGGCCAAGTGGACGGCGACGGTCCCCTAGGCGGGCCGGGCCGTAAAATCGTTGAGGCCGACAAGGCATTTATCGGCGGCGTCGACCGTCGCGGCGAGGAAGACAAGACCGTCGTTCTCGGCATGGCTGAGCGCGGCGGTGAAGTCGTCACCCGCGTCGTCAATGACCGCCGCGAGATCACCGTGGTCGATGAATTGATCACCGTCATTCAGCCGGGCGCCAAAGTCGCCACCGATGAGGCTGGCGCGTTTCGTAACCTAGGCGACTACGGCTATACGCACGGCGTCGTTAATCACGCGCGCAAGGAATATGTTCGCGGCGACATTCATACAAATTCGATTGAGGGTTTCTGGAATCTTTTTAAGGGCGCTTATCGCGGGACTTACGTCCACGTTTCCCCGAAATACCTCCAAACTTACCTTCACGAGTTTGAGTATCGCTGGAACCTTCGGAAGTCGCCGGAGTTGATGATGCCGATCCTTTTGCAAGCGTTTGCGAAGCCGGTTCGCCGTGCGCCATTGCTTTCAAAAGACGGTCAAAGCGTTGCTTGATGGTATCCATTCTACACAGCCTTAAATTCGTACTTTGATGCCACCCATAAGCACCCAACAAGACTACCTTGGTTTATATCATTTATACCGTCATAGTTCGGCGGGATGGCTTCCAGTTTCACTGTCAGCTTTTCAAATAATTCGTCTCGATTCTTTCCGAATACAATCTCAAGGTCAGCGGTAACCTTGTCTCCGTCCAGAATCGTTCTGTTAATTGGCCCAGAAAAAATCTCCTTGTGCGGACCAGGTGGCACGATGCGAATATCGCTGTCAGGATATGGAGAAGCGTCTACAGTATCTCCAATATGGAATGAATCACGCTCAAAGTTCATGTATAATGGATGACCGAATGTATTTTTTATCCTCACACCCACATGCCATTTCGCGTCTCCACCTTTAGCCAACAAAACATCGGTAATATTTAGATGCCCTCGCACCGTATTTTTGCGAAGGAAATCCTGAGCCGATGATGCTGCTGTAAAGCCAATGGGGATAGCTAACCCCGCCGCCAGCGCTACTATATGTGGAGCGGCGGCAACCGTGCTAGCCAAGTAACCGACGTATGCCGAAAACATGCCTGTCGGGATCAAGGTTGATAATATTGGCTTTGCCGCAAAGGCGGCGCGAAGCCAATTCCAACCGATTCGAACCCATTTAGGTAAACGCATGCTCGCTTATATCGCAGAACACCTGCGATTCGGAAAACAGCCGCACAAATCTGACAAGCAAATCTGGGCGCACCTGTCGCGCATACGTCACTAAACCCAGCCTTAAAGCTGGAAATTCTCCTTATTTTCCATTGACTTAGCGTACTTGTCGAAAGGGGATAGTCGGGCTATATAGGGGCATATTATAGATGACAAACCCATGGGCGCGGCTGGGCGTATGGATGTGATTCCCGGCTGGCGGCGGCGCTACACAAAGGTCATATTCCAATGCTAAAGCGCATCGGAACATTCCCGCCCCGCGGGTCTTAGTTACATACGCCTCCCGCGCGCTGCGCGGGTCCGTTAACAGCCAAGCTGAAAGACGCCATGAACCGGATTCTTTTCTTTCTCATCGCCCTTGTCGCCCTCGCCCTCGCGATTTTGCTGTTCCTGCCCGGTCTTGTGCCGGTGGCCGCCTTCAAGGGGCGGATCGAAACCCAGGCCTCAAACGCGCTCGGGCGCGAGGTGACCATCGGCGACGATCTTTCCTTCCGGATTTTTCCGCGGACCGCGTTTCGCGTGACCGACCTCGTTATCGCCAACGCCGACGGGTTTTCCGGCGACTATCTCGCCAGCGTCGAGGAAGCCGATATCGGCGTGAAGCTCCTGCCGCTTCTGTCGGACAGCGTGGAGATCGACCGCTTTGTCCTGACGCGTCCCGACATTCGCCTGACCCGCGCGCAAGACGGCGCCGTC
>JAUIEG010000014.1 GCA_030428745.1 Alphaproteobacteria bacterium | reverse complement strand
GCGCATGGTCTTGAAGGGATCCGGCGCGCCGTCGAAGCCGGCGTCGCCAGCATCGAACACGGCACCTATCTCGATGAAGGCGTGATGCGGCTGATGAAGCGCAAGGGCGTCTATCTGGTGCCGACGCTGATGGCGGGCGAATGGGTCACCCAACAGTCCGAGATCGAGGGCGCCCTGCCCCCTGTGGTGCGCCGCAAGGCCGCCATCATCGGTCCGCTGATGGCGGCGACGTTCTCCAGAGCCTACAAGGCCGGCGTGCCGATCATGTTCGGCACTGACAGCGGCGTGTCGGCCCATGGCGAAAACGCCCATGAATTCGAACTGATGGTCGCCGCCGGCATGCCTGCGATGGCGGCGATCAAGTCCGCGACCGCAGTTCCCGCCGCCTTTCTCGGTGTCGCCGACAAATACGGAACACTTGAGGAAGGAAAAGCGGCGGACATTATCGCTGTTCCCGGCGATCCTGTCGCGGACATCGCCGTCATGAACGATGTGTCCTTCGTGATGATCGGCGGCGCCGTCGTGAAAGCAGCGCCGTAAGTTTATCCGAGAACGGACGATCCGCCGCCGGACTGCGCCTTGCGCCGGCGCGAGAAGAATCCGAGATCGAGCGTCCGGTTGGAATGAACGAGATGCTTTTTCAGGGGCGTCTCGTCGTGATCGCCGCCTGACGATTCGTAGTCAATTAGATCCGCCATGATTTCGCCCGCCAGCGGCGCGTTCTTGAACTGATTGCCGCTGGTGCCGATGGCCATGAAATAGCCCTTGAGGCCCGACTTGTCGTAGATCGGCGCCCAATCGGGCGTCACATCGTAAAGCGCGCCATACCCTTGCGCTTGATTGGGGATCGGCAACGCCGGAAACCGCAGGGCCGCGCGCCAGACCTGATTGGTCCATTGCTCGGTCACGCCTGTATCGCAGTCGTCCGGGTCGCGCCAATCGAGCGGATCGCAGGCCGGTTCGAGCGATCCGATCAGGACATGGGACTTACCCTCTCCTCGCAGATAAACTCCTGTGTCGGTGTCGGCGACAAGCAGGCCTGCGGCGCCCGGCGGCGCGGGCGTATGAGCGATTTCGGTTCGCATGGCGCGGGTCGCGACAGCCATTTCTTCTTCGATGCCCGCCATCCGCGTGATCGCCGACGAATGAGGACCCGCGACATTGACGACGACGGCTGCGTCGACGCGTTCGCCGCTGTCTAGCGTCACGCCAGCGATGCGGCCGCCCTCGCGGCGGATCTCGGTGACGCGCGCATTGAAGCGGAATTTCGCACCATGGGACTCGGCCGCTTCCTTGAAATTCACCGCCGCGCGTTGCGGGTCGCTGACATATCCGGCGGTCGGAAAGTAAAGCGCGCCGTGGATGCTCCGGCCGTTCTCTTCACCGAACTGCGGATCGTCCGACGGTCGCGGCGGCGCATAGGAGGTCAGGGCAATGCCTGGCGCAAGCCGCCTCAGCATGTCCGCATCGACATGCTCATAGGGCGCGCCGGCTTCATCGAGCACCGCCGTCGCCGATGCGAGATCGCCATTCTCCGCCGTCTTCAGGAGATAGCATCCGCACTGCACATAGTCGGCGAGGTCCGCCTCTTCCGGCGCGTCAAGAAAGCGCCGGAAATCCCGCCAGAGAAAATGGTTCTCGTATGCGAGCATGGTGCTTTCGACGGCGGAGTAATAAGGGCGGATCACCGCAGAGGAATAAGACGTCGATCCATATCCGGCCGCAGGCAGCGCGTCGATGTTGAGCGTCTTCCAGCCGCGGCGCGACAGGGCGAGCGCGACGGAGCAACCGATCACGCCGGCGCCGATGATCACAACATCCGTCATGGCCGCCTCCGCGCTCCGTAGAAAACCCAGAACGCCGCGCCGAGCGTCAACCAGCCGATCAGCAGCGCGTGGAGCAGCGGCAGGCCTTCACTCTCGAACAACGGCAGCACCAGCGCGCTTCCCATCATGACCAGCGAGCCGGCCATCGCGACGCATACGGTCGCCACGCCCCCCGGAGCGGAAAACGCGGGCCGCGTCTTGTCTTTGTTTCTCAAAATCAGGACGGCGGCGCTGCACAGGAGAAAGCATAAGGTGACGCTCGCCGCGCTCATGTCGACAAGCGAAATGATCGCCCCCCTTCCCAGCACGAGGCCGGCGATATTGAGCGCTGCGACCAGAAAAACCGCCGCTCTCGGCGTCCCGCTTTCCCGGTGAACGGTCGCGAAAACCGATGGAACCATGCGTTCGCGGCCAAGCGCGACGAGTGTCCTCACCGCCATCAGAAATGTGCTGTTCCAGGTCTTCACCAGCGACGCCATGGTGGTGCCAATGAGAACGGAGCCGAGCCATACGCCGCCGGGAAGCGTCCGCACCGCCGCGAGCAGCGCAAGCTCCGCATTCGCCAGATCTCCCCACGGCGCAGCGACCGACGCGGCGAGAATGACGAGGCAATAAAATGCTCCCGCAGCGGCGATGACCGCCATCATGATCCAGCCGACGGTGCGCAACGACGTTCGCGCGGACCGTTCCTCCACGGCCTGTGCAACACTCTGGAAGCCGTTGAACATGAACGCCGCGCTCGCGAGAATCGAGAGAGCGCCAGCTTTCCACGATGCGCCCGACGTCTCGGGAAAGGCCGGCGCGATGTTGCGCGGATCGCCATTGAGCAGCATGTAGCCGAGAATGGCGCCCGCGACCGCCAGAAAGCCATAGGTGAAAAAGCTCTGGAACCGGACGATGGCGCGGCTGCCGGAATAGTTCACGAAGGCGATCACCAGCGCGCCGAGCAGTCCGATGGCGAGGTGTACCACAGTGACGTCGGCGCCAAAAAGCCGATAGAGCGGCGCCATGCGCAATTGCGGAACAAGCAGTTCTGCGAACCAGCCGAGGGCGAGCCCTTCGAGCACGGTGACGCAGACCCAGCACAGCATGATGAACCAGCCGACGACAAAACCGGGAAAGCGGCCATAGACGCGGCGCGTGAAGGTGAACTCGCCGCCCGTCATCGGCGCGCGCGCGGTCAGCTCCGCATAACAGGCGCCGATGGCGACCATGATGACCGTGCCGGCGACGAAGCCAAGGATGGAGCCGCCCGGACCGCCCGCGCCGAGCCAGTCGCCGAGGATCACCACCCATGCGGAGCCGACAATCGGCCCGAAGCCGAGCGCGAAAAGCTGCACGGGCCCGATTTCTCCGCGCAGGGCGCCGGAAGGCGTTGGCGTATCAGTCTTTGCGCGTTGATCCATCAACCACGGCGCCTAACGGCCCGGCGCGGCGAACAGCCCGCGCAGCGCCCTCAAAAACGCCGCCGGCGCGACGGACGTATGGCTTTCGCCTTCGAACACCCGGTAGTCGAGATCGAGACCCGGATAGGCGCGCGCTGCAAGCGTGCGATGAAAATCCGACAATTGCGCCAGCGGATCGGGCGCGCCCATCGCCTCGACAAAGTCCGCTTCGATCGCCTTGAACTCTTCTGGGAGGTTCAGCACATGGCCGAGCGAGGTCTCCTCGCCGCCGATGGCGAGCATCACTCGCGCCCTGAGATCTTTATGCTTTTCCGCGTAAGCCTTCTCCGTTTCGACGATGCGGTTGCCGGCCCAGAGAATGGGCGGGCTGCTGATCGCATAGCGCCGAAAACAAGCCGGCCGCGCGAACAGGACGTTGAGCGCGAACAGCCCGCCGAGGGAATGCACGAACAAGGATGCGTTGGATGCGTCGGCGCCATGGCGGCGGGCAACCTCCGGCTTCAACTCGGTTTCGATAAAATCGAGAAAAGACGCGCCGCCGCCGGGCTCGACTCCTTCCGGGCCGCCGGCGATGGCCGCCACGAGCTTTTCATGGGGCTCGTCACGCGCCCAGGTGAAATCACGCAGCCGCGCCTTGACGATGGCGTTGCGATCCTGCGTCGGATAGCCGACGCCGGCGATCACAGCCTGCGGCGCCTCGCCAGCATAGGCGAGCATGCGGGCCATTTCGACGAACATCTCGAAATAATCGTCTCCGTCGAGGAGGACGATGAGCGGATGCGCCGCCCCGTCCGCCGGCGACGTGGAAGGCCAGGCGGTCTTGATGCGGTAGTCAGCGCCGGACGAGGCGGCGCGCATATCGAAAAAGTCCGTATCAGGAATACTCACGGCGGATCCGGCGGCGGCTGCGGTTCGGGCCAGTGTAGACCCGGCGCCGCATCCAGGGCCAGCGGCAGCTTGTCCGCCAAGGACGGCGGGGGCCGCGAAGCCGATACCGAGCAGAAGGCTGCGACGGTTGGTCATTACGCGGCCTCTCCTCTCTCATGGGCGTAAAACACCTTGGAAACGATCTTCCATCCGTCGGTGGCGCGCATGAAGGTGAGATAGTCGGTGTATTCGCGTCCCCTGAACGTATCGACGAGCTTGGCGACCGCAATATCTCCTGCGCAGTCGACGAAATCGATCCGCATCTCCGGCGCGTCCGCAGGCGCCGGTGTCTCCACCATCGCCACGAATTCATCGAGATTGCGGCGCACTTCGGCTCCGTCGCGCACGCCCCAGAACCGCGCCGACGCATCGAACACCGCGCGCGTCGCACCGCCGTCGCCGGCATGCATGGCGTCGTAATAGGCCCGCGCCGCGGCTCTCACCGCTTCAATGTCGTCTTTGCTCGTCATACCGCCTGCGCTTCGGATGTGCGCCGCGGATCGCCGCAGGCGCGCGCCATGTCACCGTCGAACACGATGCCTTCGAAAGCGCCATGCCGGAAATTCCAAGGATTGAGCCGTTCAACGCGCAGACCCGCCCGTTCGGCGGCGGCGATGTTCTCCTCGCCGATGTCGATCTCGACGGAGAGCCGCCCTGCCTCATCGGACAGTCCGCCGAAAGTCGGGCGCGCCACGCTTTCCTCAACGCTCATTCCGAAATCGAGGATGTTGGTGATGTTCTGCACCAAGTTGGAGACAAGGCTGGTGCTTGGCGAACCGGATGCGATAAGCGGCGCGCCGTCCCGGAACAGAATATTCGGACAGATCATCACTGAGACGCGCGCGCCCGGCTGCGGTTTTGTTCTGAGGAAATGGTTGCCGGCGCCGCAGATGCTGACCCCGTCGACGAAAAGCCCGTTCACCCACGGCATCGAAAGCGTCGAATGGAGGGCCGTCGCGATATTGCCGTCGCCATCGACAACGGTCAGGTGACAACTTCCGGGCGGCGGCGGCTCGACGGCCTCACCGGGGTCGAAATCGCGCAAGCGCGCGATCCGCTCCGCCGCGTAATCTTTCGACAGGATGCGCTCGAGCGGCAGGTCCATATAATGCGGATCGCCATATGCCGCCCCGGCGACCAGCACCTCACGCAGCGCCAGCATCATGTTCGTCAGCGTCTGCGCCGACTCGCTCGCGGGGCCCGTTTTCCTCACGTCGAACTGCTCCACCATGTTCAGCGCTTCGATGAGATGCACGCCGCCCATGTCCGGCGCAGCCGCCGAAACGATCTCGCAGTCGCCATAGGAGCCGCGCACAGGTTCGTCCCAGCGGACAGCATAGCGTTCGAAATCCTCAGGCGTGACGACGCCGCCGGCCTGCGCCACGGTCTTGCAGAATTGCTGCGCAAAGCCGCCGCGGTAAAAGTAATCGCTTCCCTCTTCCTGCAACCGTTCAAGGAGGTCCGCCGCTTCATGCTGATAGATGCGCTCGCCCGGATTGGGGATCGCCCTGTGCGGCATGAAAATACGCCGGCCCGCCTTAGACGCGCCAAGCGCCGTTTGCGCGTTGAAGATTTCCGCCCACAAAAACGCCTCGCAGGCGACGCCCTCTCGCGCATAGGATATAGCGGGGCTCATGATGCGCGACAGGGGTTTCGATCCGAAGGCGCGATGCGCCGCTTCGAAGCCGGCCCAGTAACCGGGCACGGCAACGGCGCGCCCGCCCGTCACATCGGCGTCCGTCAGCCCCTCAAAAGCGAGCGGCGCGTTAACGTTGCCATTGACGTAACGGCAGGTTTTCGCCGCCGCATCGAAATGCAGCATCGAGAAGCATCCGGTGATGGTCGTGAGATGCGGCTCTAGCACGGTCTGCGCGATCGCGGCCGCCAGAAGCGCGTCACAGGCGTTTCCGCCGTCGCGCAGGACGTCCGACGCAATCTCAGCGGCCTGCGGCGTGCCCGCGATGACGAGCCCGTCGCGCCCGCCGGCCGGCGTCTTCGCACCGAAGCGTGGCGCGCCGGAGCGGCCGACTCCTGCCGGCTTGCGTTTCGCCGCCGCCGGCTCAGGCTTTACGCTCGTGACTATTCCCATCGCCGCCGCAGACGTTAAGAGCACTCTCCGCTCGATCACTGTTCGGACCTTCACTGCTTGTCGAAGGAATTAACCGTCAGGGCGGTGAGACATATTGCCGATCGTTACTTAGTTTTGACCGCCCGAAACCGCGCCCGCAAAGCCATAAAAACAGCATGAATAACAACGCCTTGCCCGGTGTTGCCGGTTTCCGTCACTGGCGCCCAAAACCGCACGCCCCGGTTGGCTTGCCCCCCGCCGTCCGATAGGCTCGTCGGAACATGACAAGCACGGACATCACAGCGCGCGCAGACGGTCAGGACGACGGCGGCGATTCAGGCGTTCTGCGGCTTTACAGCCAGCAGGGCCTTGGCGCGCCGGCGCAGAATGATGGGAAACTTGCGCCCGCCGGCGCGCGGGGCGAGCGCAAAATCATCTCCGCCACGGAAGCCGAGCCCTGGTCCGGCGTGCAGGAAATCCGTTTCTTCGGCGATCAATTCGGGCTGGTGATCTCCGACCTCGCTTTCGAACGGGCGTTCGATTACGAATTCGTCTACGAAGATCTGAACTTTTTCCACTTCCGCCTAAGCGGCGCCTCCCTCGAAAGCCCTTCCCCCGGTTTCGACCCCGCGCTCGTCGACAGGCAAGGCTTCATGCTGACCGCAGCGCCCAACGGTCACGTCGAAAAATCCCGGAAGCTCGCAACGGCGCCCTGGCGCTCGGTCGCGCCGTTCTTTGACGAAGAGGCCATCGGACGGATCATGGGCGACGACTCATCAGGCGTAGCTGATGTGATCGCCTATTTGCGCGACTGGCGTGTGCGGGAAAACCAGGGGCTATTTCCCTTCTCGCTCGGCATCGCCGAAACACTCAACGCCATCGTTTCCTGTCCGTTTACGGACGGATTGCGCCACACCTATCTGGAAGCAAAATCGGTGGAACTGATCTGCCTCGCCATTGCGCAATGCACGCAGAGCGCGGACGTCGCACAGGACGCCGCACTCTCGGCGCGGGATCGCAAACGGCTTGAAGAGGCGCGCGATATTCTCGACGCGGCGTTCGTCGATCCGCCCTCGCTTGCGGCGCTCGGCCGCCAGGTCGGGCTGAACCGGCGCAAGCTCGCCACTGGATTCCGCATCTGTTTCGACACCTCGATCATGCAATATTGCCTCGACAAGCGCATGAAGGCCGCCCGCCTCCTGCTAAAGGAGGGGGTCTCCATTGCGCAGGTCGCGGACACAACAGGCTACGCAGATCAGGCGAGTTTTTCGCGCGCCTTCCGCCGCCATTTTGGAAACAGCCCAGGCTATTTCCGCTCGCCCCCAACCAGTTAAGACCTCAAATTATAGCCGCAACTGAATGCGCCAGATCGATCGCGATATGCAGTATCTCAGGCGAGACATTGCGGATGCGCCCGCACCAACGCTGATCGCCGATCTCCTGGTTCGCGTCGTGTAGCGTCTCGTGGAACAAATCATCCATTTGCAGCGAGCTCGGAACGCAAACTAGGCGTGCCTCTGGCGGCGCCACAGAAAAAGCAGAATCTCCGCCGCGATGAACAGGAGCATCCATTCATGGGGTTCGGGAACCCCAGTCACTGTGGGCGCGGTGAGATTCTCCTCGCCGGTATTGGCTTCACGGGAGAAGCGGTCCGCGTCGCCTGAGGCTTCCTCGAGCGCTTCGCGTTGCCGTTCATTGACGAGGACGATCATGGAAGACCATGGCGTGACGATGTCATTGTTTGTCGCCAATGCGTGGATTTCGTCGAGAGTCGCGAGCTCCGTCCCCCGCATTTGTGCGAGCGCAAGCGCGGCTTGACGCGCGGCGATTGCAGCAAGCGATTCTGACGCTTCGCTGTTTATCGACGCCGGCACATTTTCCAACGCCTTGACGCGCCAGGCGCGTCCGCCGGCGAGCCTCGAGCCGGCGGCAGCGGCGCGAATACCGCGCAACGCCTCGTCAATATTTGACGCTGCGCCGCCGCCCGTGCTGTAGATCCGGTCAAGAATGGCGTCGTCATAAGCGTAGGCGGGCAAGCCGAAATGCACGAACCACAAGGGCGCGCCTGACTCATCCAGCACAAACTTATCATCCGCTTCGTAGCGGCCCTGGTCAGTCAGGATAATAATCGCGTCGACGCCCGCCTTCTCTTTGAATTGCGACAGCATCTCCTGCGGCGTGAGGCTTCCGAAATAGGCAAGCGTGGGCTCTGCGTTAAAGGCGTCAAGCATCATCGCGGCGGCATCGGCGCCGCCGGCGCCCATCAGATAAAGCGTCGCCCTGATGTTCGCGTCTTGCGCCAGCGCGGCGAGTTCTTCCTTCAGGGCCGCATCGCGCGCGCGCATGGACCAGGACGTATCGACCAGCAGAGCGAGAGAGAGCGGCGCAGCTTCCAACGGCGGCGGGGTTTCAAAGACCCTGTACCCGCCGACAGTCGTGTCGATGACCTGCTCATTGGCGGGCGGCGTTTGCGCCGGCAGCGGCGGCATCCATTCGGTGGCCTTCGCCTCAACGCCGTTAACGGTCCGAACGGTTTTGTCGGTCCAGTAAACATTGCGTTTTTCGAGCAGGCGCGGCGCAGCGATCGCGGCGCCGGTTCGCGGAACCGCATAGGTGAACCGCATATGCAAGCGGCTCCCGGCGTCTTCGTCTGCCGGCCTCCTTCCCTGTTTAGGCGGCACGGGGAAGGCCCGAAGCCTGTATTGGCGCGGACCGACCTGTTCCAGCAGCGCCGGGTCGACAAGTCGGCGTACTTCGCTTTCATAGACTTCCTGCGCGGCGCCCCGGGGCGCTACGATGAATTCATCGTGCTTGGAGCGATCGGGGCCGAAGCCGAGCCAGAGGCCGGTGAGCGCGGCGTCCTCGGGAAGCGCGAAATAATAGTAGATCTCCTGACGTTCGGCCGTCCGATTTTCATAGAACTCTTCGATCTCGACCGAGGCGTGGGTCGGGAATTCCTCGACCACGACATGCTGTTCGGCGACGAGCACCTTTTTCGAATTGATATCGAGAAGACCCGCTTCTGCTTCATCGCGGTTCCAAGTCGCCTGCAGCGCTTTTTTGATGGCGGCGCGCTCGGCTTTCTGGATAGGGACGTCGAAAATATCGTGATAGAGCCGCGCGGCGGCGCGGTCGTCATGTCGTTCACCGCCATAGAGAAACGGCGTCAGCATGAAGCGGTGCAGCGACTGGACGGCGTCGGCCGCAGCGTCCGGCGCTCCCAGTTGGGCCCGGTACAGCCGTGCGACGCCATTCGTATCGCTTCGGGCTTGAAGGTAGCGATAGCGGTAAAGATAGGCGTTCAGGAGATCTTCGCGGATGGTTTCGCGGCTGGTCTCTATCTCGGCGCGAACGTCCGCCAGCGCCTCCTGATTACTCAGCCAGGCGAGCGTTTCCGCTTCTCGGTGCGAAGACGAAACCCCATAGGCGCCGGTCCAGGCGGCCCCGACGCTTGCGGACAGAAGGAGAAACAAGAGGCCCGGGATATGCGCCGACGCCCGCGCCTGCACGCGCGACCAGGCGCCGGCGTAGTATTTCGCCATGAAGAAAGGCGCGACCACAAAGACAACAGCGCTGAACAGAAAAAGCGCCATAAAGACAAGGAATACAAACCCAAAATATCCCGCCGAAAGCAAACTCTCCAGATTGGACAGCCATTCGAAGGAGAAAAACGCCGCAAGCATATCGCCAAGAAACTTCGCCAGCGCGACAGCCGATGGCGGCGCATAGATTGCCAGAAAAGCCGCGCTTCCGATTCCGACCACAACCATGATGGCGGCGGGGACGGCGTGAGCGACAGCCGCGATCCGACTGCGGATTTCCGGCTTCTCAAAGTAAAGCGACCATAAAAAGTAGAAACAGGCGACGGCGATGCTGACGAGGAGAAGGACCGTTCCCGCTGTCATCTGCCGCAACACAAAGAGCCGTCCCAGCGCGGTCAGGAAGATTGGCAGTTCAACCCCGAAAAAAAGCCGCAGCAAAAACCCGCCGTCCCGCGTCTTTCGCTTCAACGCAATCGCAATAGCGGCTGGCGGCGCGGCAAACAACAAAAGGATGCTAAGAAAGAAGCTCACCGGCATGTCGCCCATGGCGACCGCCATGAAGATTGCCGGGATCAGCCCTGAAAACAAAATGAGCGCAATGAAAACAAGAAACAGGGCGTTCCATCCCCAGAAGATGAAGCCCGGAAGCATCCTAGTCATGGCGATTGTCTCTCTCCGCTTTTAACAGCCCGTCAACATGCTGCATAAGATCGTTATAGAATTCAGATGTTGTTTTTTCGGTGAGTTCTAGGTCATGATTGAACAAGATTGTGACCATGACCCAGTCGTTTTGACCCTGAAGGGCATAGCGCTTCAAGCGAACGAGGAAACTGTCCGTTATGGTGTCGCGCGATTGCATCCAGTAGAGTCCGTGCAAATCCGGCTCGACAAAAAACAGTTCACGGATGGTTTCGCCGCCCTTTCCTATTTGTGTTTGCATGCGGCGGACAGCCAGGCCGTTTGCCTCAAAACATATCTCCGGCGCGTGCATGGATGTCAGCGCCGATGAGCGCACGATCAGCAGGGAGCCGGAAAGCCCATTGTGGTCAAAGCGCCATTTTTTCGCGCCAGTATTCTGATGAGAATTGTAAAACCGCTCCTCGGCGGGCGTCAGCGCCAGGGGGTGATAAGCGCTCGTCGCAGGCGCTGAGATCACCGGCTGCCGCGCCGCCGCACCGCTTACAGCAGGCGAAAACAGAAAGGCGGCGGCGACCGCCGCGAGAACGGCGGCGGCGGCGGCGGCGACGCTCCAACCATCTTTAGCACCGACGAGGACGGCGGGCTGTCGCGCTTCGACCCTGCCGAGGAGCCAAATGCCCGCCACACAAGCCAAGGCGAAAAAGACAATTCCCAAGGGAATGTGAAACAGCTGCGCGAGCGCCTCGGCGCCGGGGGAATTCATGATTGCAGCGAGGATCACAATCCTTGCGACATTTCCGGTAATCATCAGGAGAAGAAAGACGCTGTAGGCGAAAAGCCATTTCGCGGATAGGCGCCGGGTCATGACGGCGCTCGCCGCCAGGAAAAAAGCCGTTCCGGTAAAGAGGCTTTTAAGTCCGCTGCAGGGCGCATCGACACGCGCGAGCGTATTCTCGAAAATGAGAAGATCGTGGGCTGCAAGCGAAGTCACGCCGAAGGCGTTCAGGATCTGTGCGGCGCTATCGGTTATGAAGACGCGCAAGAAGAAACCGAAGCCGGTTTCCGATGAAACGCCGAACGGAAGAACCAGCGCCGTCAGCAGCGCAGGAAAAAGACTTGCGTCCCACCAGGAACGCCAACTTGGGACGAGCCCCGCAAACCCCCATGCGCCGGCGAGGGCGAAAGCCAAGGAAAGCTGCGGCAGGATATTGATGAAGAAGCTAGCGCCAAAGGCGCCCGTGGCGATCAACAGGGACGGCGGGACGACGCGCTGCGGCGCGCGCCTCAACAGAAGAACAAGAACAATAACGAAGATAGGCGCCGCAAAGACGGTGACAGGCGCGAAGGGTTTAAGGTTTAAAGCGCTGCCCGCCCATATCGCCGACGACTGGGCGATAACGATGAAGACCGCAGACGCGGCGGCGTAAAACAGCGCCGCCACCGCGTTGTGCGGTTTTGCGTTCCGCCCGATCGCCTGCATTTTGTCCTCATTGCCCGCTGCAATGGGCGATCATAAGCGGGTTTATGTCAATTGAGTGAAAAAACGAGGGTTCTTTGGGGCCGCTCCCTGACGACACCGATAATAGCCAAGTGAGTTTGGCATAACAATTGTGACTATTTGGATTTTGTGAGGCTTGCCGGCGTGGACCTTGCCTCCGGCGTTTCACCCGAAATTGGGCTTGGCCGGTTCATCCTCAAAGCGGGCTTAAGCCTGTCTAATTGCAAGCACGGCAACAATTCGCAGATAGCAATACCGTGACCGAAGCCCCGATATTGCAGTCGCTGTTTCAGATACAGGCTAGCTTTCAGTTTTGGCCATGAAATTGTCACGACGAGCTGCGCCCCAAAAAAGCACTCCGCAAATCGGCTCCATGGGCCCGTAACCGCACGCATTTCCATTTGGGGACGCCAACTTTCGCTGGCTCTGTCATCGCAACTCAGAATGCCGAGCCACCACCCCGCGGCTAAATTGCAGCCCCTCTCTGTACGCACATACGACATCAGGACGGACTTAAATCGCCACCGTCTAATATTTCGGCCAATAGAATCCCTTCGGCAAAACCCTATGATCGCTGATGGCTTACATTGGCTGAGGCCTAAGGCGCCGCCAATCGACGGGCACACGCGGGCAACTACTGACGCGCCATTCGCCCTACTCTCAGTTTTTTTGCTGCACCAAGCCCTGCAAGGCCGGAAAACATCAGCAGGAATGCGCCAGGAACGGGCACTTCCGACGACGCGCTGATGGTTTGCAGGGAAAATACTCCGTTAGCAAAGCCGAGATCAAAGGCGAAGCTGTCAGGCAAGCCGCTTGTCATGACCTGCAGCATCGCGAAGTCGAGTGTGTTCTCGCCGCTAATGTTCAAAAACTCGAACGTTTCGCCGACTTCTGGCGCGAAGCCGTCGAGGAAAGAAAGCTCCAGCGTGAATCCTTCCGGCGCAAAAAGATCGCCAAGAACGGTGATGACATCGAAGTCGCCGGGGCCTGTTCCGGCGATCTCGATTTGGAGAACGCTTGCGGCGCTTTGGAACGTAAGGTCACCGTCGATAAGCATTGCACCAGGCGAGTCACCGGGGGCGAGCACGCCGCCAGCAATATTCACATCTGCGATAATAAAGCCATTATTGCCGTCCAATAGCCCGCCTGTTGAGACAGTAATGGAATCTGCAAAGACGTTAGCGCCTGACCGAACCGTTAGAACGCCAGATGCGCCGTCGCCTTCCCCGGAAACAAGGATTTCACTTGTCGTTCTGAAGATGCCGTTATTTTCTACGAGCAAGACGCCGGATGTGCCCGCGGTTACAAAACCTCCAGCAGGATCTTCAACCAGCATGCCGTTCTCATCGATGATGACGCTGTCGCTGCCGCCGATCTTGACCCGCCTCGTAAGCGAGATTTCCGAATTAGCACCGCTTACATGGACCATCGGAATGTCGGCGTTGTTCAAATAATTGAGAGAGCCAATCTGCAGCGTGGCGAAATCCGCAGGAAAACCGTCAATAAGGCCGGGAACTTCAAACTGATCGATGCGGCCGCCGTCGAGAACGTTCACCGCACCGTCGACAGAGAGCGCCACCTCAAAATCTGCGCTGGAGCCATCGCCTGTGACGGTAAAGGTGTCGCCGATATTCACTTGTATGTTGGAGCCAAATTCGCCGCCATAGGCGCTCGCCGTTCCGCCATTGCGAACCGTTATTGAACGGCTTGTCCCAACGCCTTCACCGCTAAAGCCGATGTCGCCGCCAGTCGCTTCAAGCGTTGAGCCGGCGCCGTCAACGATAATATCCGCATCATGAGCTGACGTGCTTCCCACCTGAATGACTTTAGCTGAAACAAGACCGCCATTGCTGATTTCGACAAGGCCGTCGCCGCCAATGCCCGCAGCAAAGCTTGTATCGCTCAATGCGGATGCGGAACCGGCCGAGCCGTCACCAATCACGCGCAAGACGCCTGCGCCGCCGCCGGATGTCGTGCTGGAGCCGACCTGAAAACCAGAACCGGTTGCGTGAATGTTTGTAAATCCGTTCCCTGTAGCGTCCGCGTTTACTTCAACTTCGCCCGGCGTATCGAATGCGCCAATCAGGATGAGCGGCGCCTCCGAATTAGTTTCGATATCGGCCGGGAAAACGCCACTGGGGTCGCCGATGATGATAACTTCCGCCGATGCCGGCGCCGAAACTGCGAGGATAGAGGCCGCTGCGAACAGGGCTGTTTTCAACTTGTTGGTCATTTTTACGCATACTCCTTGATACTCTAACTTGAAAAGCGGCCTGCCGGCATAGACCGCGCGACTGCCGACAAGTGTCGCGACATGAACCCTGCATCGGGTTTTAAGATGTCAAACGAACGCCGCGGCGAGCGCAAATCCCCCTGCTCGCGGTTTTCTTTACCTTTTACGTTTTCTGACGGCAGTCAGTCCGGCGATTCCTGAAAGCATGAATATCAGCGCGCCCGGAACCGGCACGTCTGAAGGCGGCTCC
>JAUIEG010000598.1 GCA_030428745.1 Alphaproteobacteria bacterium | reverse complement strand
AGAAACGGCCGACATACATCTCCTTGCCGGCGAGGTGGTCATTCGTGAGATCGAGTTTCAGACGCGCGTCGCGCGCATATTCCGTATCCGGATAACGGCGCACGACATCGGTCAGCGCTTCAACCGCATTATTGGTGAATTCCTGATCGCGGCCCACATCGCGAATGCGTTCATAGTGACACATCGCTTTCAGGTAGTAGGCGTAGGCTGCATCCTTGTTTCCAGGATGGAGCGCAAGAAACTGGTCCGCCGCCGTGACAGCCTCTTCATAGTCATTGCCTTGATAATAAGCGAAGGCTTTCATCAACATCGCGCGTCGCGCCCAGGCGGAATAAGGATGCTGGCGCTCGACTTCCTCGAAAAAAGCGATGGCGCGGTCATAGCGCTTGCGCTCAAGATCCTTCACCGCAAGGTCGTACAGAATCTCCACCGGCCGCTCCACATAGGCGAAGCGCTGTTTCTTTTTGCCGGAGGAGCCGCAAGCAACAACAGCGAACGAAGCGGCAAGAATGAGGAGGAGTTTGGCCAGGAACGCAAAACGCATTTTCACGGGGGAAAGCACCTTCCATCTACAGCCCATCGGCGAGGTTCGAGGGCCTCACCTAAACACCGACCGCCGGCGATTTGGCAACGGGCCGGAATATCTAGTTGGCCCCGAGGCCTCGTGTCAAACGCTGCCCGCGTCAAACGGCGGTTCAGGCCGTGGCGCGCGCTGGCTGACGGGTCTCGGCCTGCGCCTGCTTGAGATAGAGCGCGGCGCGGGTGTTGAGGTCGTGTCCGGGTTTGACCGCATGAATGCGCCCGATCACCGGCCCGCCGAGAAGATAGAGATCGCCAATAAGGTCTAGCGCCTTGTGCAGCGCAAACTCCGCCGGATCGCGCAACGGCTCCTCATTGAGGACGCGGTCGCCATCCACAACGATGCCGTTCGACAAAGCGCCGCCGCGGATCAGGCCCGCGGCGCGCAGCGCCTCCACTTCATTGAGTCTGCAAAAAGTGCGCGCGCTGGCGAGACGCGCAATCACAGCCGGATCATCGAGATCGAGACACAAAGCCTGGCGGCCAATCAGGCAGTCGCCAAAATCGATCTCGATTTCCACAAGCCGACCCGCATGAGGCTCCACCTTGATGGAGCGCTCGCCATCGGCGACGCGCTCAGTCTCCGTGATCACCAACGGCCGGCGGCGCGACCGGAGCTCGGAGAGGCCAGCTTGCGCGATCTCCGTCACAAAGGCGGCGGCGCTGCCGTCAAGAATAGGAATTTCCGGTCCATCAATGTCGACCGTCACATTGTCGACGCCTGTAAGCGCCAACGCCGCCATCAGATGCTCAACTGTCGCAACACTGACGCCAGCCTCATTTGTGAGGGTGGTGCCGTGATTGGCGCAGGCGACATTTTCAGGAATGGCGGCAATGACATTGTCGGGCGCGGCGAGATCAGTGCGCTGGAATACAATCCCCGCATCCGCGCTCGCCGGCGTCAAAACAACCCGACAGGCTTCGCCGGAATGCAAGCCCACCCCCGCAAACTCCACCGTTTTCTTGAGCGTCCGCTGGAAGGCGGGATTACGCATATCTTGCTCACTCGTCAGGCGCGGAACGACGTCCCCCACACCGCCCTTCGGACCCCCCGCCGGGCGGCGCGCCAAGTTCCAGGACCATACCGATTTCTTGCGAGTGCGAATAGCGTTCATGATGAATGTTTGTTTCCAATTGCTACAGCGACGCTTCGGCCCCAAACGAAAACCGCGCCCGCAGCCTTTAGGCTGGAGCGCGATTTATATCCTATAACAGCATCTTAGGGGATTTCCCTAATGCTCAACCTGTCTTCTTCTTGCGGAGGAAAGACGGGATTTCGAGATCGGCGTCCGCCTGGTCATCGAACAGATCCCCGCGCGGTCCAGCCGCCGGTTTGGCCGATTCAGGCGCACGCGGCGGGGCAATGTCCCGGCGATCTTCACCGCCGCCGAGCGACTTGAACATGTCAACGGCCGCCTCGAGCGAATGTTTGCCGAGCGCCTGAGCGCCACGGAAAGGGTTAGCGTTCTGCTGTTTCGGCTCAGCAGAGGGACGCGCCGGACGCTGCGCGCGGACTGGTTCACGCTGGGCTTGCTGCTGCGGGCGGGCCTCAGCGGGCTGGCCTTCGGTCAGCATCTTGCGGATACGCTCGTGAACGTCGCCCACCGGATTGACCGCCGGCGCCGCTGCGGCGGAGCCCCGCGCAACCGGAGCCGGGCTTGCGGCCGTGGCCGGCGATGAAACCGGACGCGACGCTGGAACAGATGGGGCCGACATGGCCGAAGCCTGCGAGGACGCCTGCGCCGGGGCGGCGGCGGGGCGATCGACCGGGGTCGGCTCGCGCCAGGGTTTGGAAACGGCGCCCGTATTGATCTTGATCTGCGGACGCGACTGATCCCGCTCTTCAATGTCGATGCCGGTCGCTACGACGGAAACACGAACCTTGCCTTCG
>JAUIEG010000597.1 GCA_030428745.1 Alphaproteobacteria bacterium | reverse complement strand
AGACGATGAGATCGGCTGCTTCGTTAGATTTCATAGTGTTGAATCCAAAAATATCCAACAGCAAAGCGGCTATTGAAACTGAGAAGAGAGAAAAAAACACGATATTGCAGCGGCCTATTCTATGACGCGACTTTGGTCCCGCATGAGGCGCAAGGTAGGTATATAGTAAGAACGGCCATACCGCATAAAATAAAAAAAACAGGAGAGTGCTTAGTGCAGCGATTACGTTCGGTGTTAGCGCCGACGTTGCAAATACATATAGATATAGTAATCCCGCAAGGCCCAAAACATAAATTAGTACAACCGGTAAAGGCCGAAGATACCAAGGAATTTGTGACGAAAGCCCCTCCATGCTTGTTTATATAGGCATGGACTTAGCCGACGCCAAACTTCTTGAGCGCCGCTTTGGCGATCGGCTCGCCCCATTCCTGAACGAAGTGACCGGCCTCGGCGATCTCCATGGGCTCGGGACAATTCCGGATCATCCTGCGCAGCGCCTTCATGGCCGGCGGGCCGAGCACCGGATCCTGCATCCCGACCGCCATGAAGCTGTCGCCGGTCCAGTCCTGCGACCAGAATTTGCGCGCGGCGAGCGATGTTTCGACGCCTTCGGCTGACGCAGGCGTCAGGTCCTTGCCTTGTTCCTTGAGCATGACGAGTTCAGGAAAGCGCCGCACGCCGCCCTTGTAGGATATGTCGGGATAGGGCGCGCCATAGGCGGCGGCTTCCGCATCGCTCAACACAGGCGTCGCGCGTTTCATCAGTGCGGCGACGTCGAGATCAGGCTGCGAGCGGTTGAAGGCGCGCCACGCCGCGAAGCCTTCCGGCGCTTCCTCACCGCCGGGCAGGCCGGTGTTCATGACGATAAGGCGCGTATAGCGCTCCGGCGCCGCCATGGGCAGCGTGAGGCCGAGAACGCCGCCCCAGTCCTGCACGACGAGACAGATGTTTTTCAGATCAAGCTTTTCGACAAACGCCAGCAGCGCGTTGCGATGAAAATGATAGGTATATGTTTCATCCTCGACCGGTTTGTCGGAGCGGCCGAAGCCGAACATATCCACCGCAACCGCCCGGTGACCGGCGCCGGTGAACACCGGAATCATCTTGCGGAAGAGATAGGCCCATGACGGCTCCCCATGGATGCACAGGAACGTGACGTCAGCATCGCCATTGTTAGCGGAAGACGGCCCCTCATCCACATAATGCATGCGCAGCCCCTCATAGCCGGGCAGGTCGTCAATATAGTGCGGCGCATAGGGCCAGCCGGGAAGGTCGCTGAAACGGTCGTCTGGTGTGCGGAGGGCTTTGATCGCCATGAAATTTCCTCTGCGGTTGTTTTCTTCTGGGGCGGTGCGGCTATAGTCGCGCGCGAAAGAGGACCCAGCAAGCGCAAAGGACAGCAAATGACGGAACGTTCGTGTGATCTCGTAGTGATCGGTTCCGGGCCTGGCGGCTATGTGGCGGCGATCCGCGCCAGCCAGTTAGGCCTGAAGACGATCATCGTGGAGCGCGACGCGCTGGGCGGGGTCTGCCTCAACTGGGGCTGCATCCCGACGAAGGCGCTTCTCAGGACCGCCGAAGTCTACACCAATATGAAGCACGCCGCTGATTTCGGCCTGAAAGCGGAGGGGGTCGGCTTCGATCTCGACGCGGTCGTCAAGCGCTCGCGCGGGGTGTCGGCGCAGATGGAAAAGGGCGTCGGCTTCCTCATGAAGAAGAACAAGATCGAGGTGGTGAAGGGGACCGCGCGGCTCGAAAAAGGCGCAGCGGCGCCGGTCGTCAAAGTGAAGACGGATAAGGGCGAGGAAACCATCAAGGCGAAACATGTGATCCTCGCCACCGGCGCGCGGGCGCGCACTATCCCGGCGGCGGGATTAGAGCCCGACGGGAAATTCATCTGGACTGCGAAGGAGGCCATGGTCCCCGACGTCATGCCGAAAAAACTCCTCGTCATCGGCTCCGGCGCCATCGGGATCGAGTTTGCGAGTTTCTATAACGCGCTGGGCGCGGAAACGACGGTAGTTGAAATGGTCGACCGCATTCTGCCCGCCGAAGACGCGGAGATTTCCAAATTCGCCGAGAAACAGTTCAAGAAACACGGCATGAAAATCCTCACCTCGGCGAGCGTTGAAAAGCTGGAGAAGGCCAAAGACGCGGTCACCGCGACGATCAAGACCAAGGACGGCAAAACGGAAACGGTGGAGGCGGACCGCGTGATCCTCGCCATCGGCATTACGGGGAACACGGAGAATATCGGCCTCGAAGCGGTCGGCGCGAAAATCGACCGCGGCCATGTGACGGTGAATGAATGGCTGGAGACGGGCGTCAAGGGCCTTTACGCCATTGGCGATCTCGTGGGCGCGCCGTGGCTGGCGCACAAGGCGAGCCATGAGGGCGTGCTCTGCGTCGAAAAAATCGCCGGCGTCAAAGGCCTCCACCCCATGAACGTCACCAACATTCCGGGCTGCACC
>JAUIEG010000596.1 GCA_030428745.1 Alphaproteobacteria bacterium | reverse complement strand
GAAAGCCAATAAGCTCGATTTCACGACGCTATCCGGCTCCACAAAAGAAGCGCCCAGGCTCCTCACCGGCAATAACGAATTCGACCGCGCCTGCGGCGGCGGGCTGGTGCCCGGCTCGGCGATCCTCATCGGCGGCGAGCCCGGCGTCGGCAAATCAACTCTGTTGCTGCAGATCGCCTCCGGCCTTTCCAAAGGCGGCGCGTCGGTCGCCTATATCTCCGGCGAGGAAGCGCCGGCGCAGATCCGCCTGCGCGCCAAACGGCTCGGCGTTGAAAAATCGCCGGTGCATCTGGCGTCGGCCACGTCCCTGCGCGACATCCTCGCAACCTTGAAAGCGGAAAAGCCGGACGCAGTCATTATCGACTCCATTCAAACGCTGTGGTCGGACGCCCTGCCCGCCGCGCCCGGCACGGTGACCCAGGTTCGCGCCTGCGCCCAGGAGCTTGTGCGCTTCGCAAAGTCCTCCGGCTGCATCCTCGTCCTCGTCGGTCACGTCACCAAGGACGGACAGATCGCCGGCCCCCGCGTGGTCGAACATATGGTCGACGCGGTGATGTATTTCGAAAGCGAACAAGGCCGCGATTTCCGAATCTTACGCGCCGTCAAAAACCGTTTCGGCGCCGCGCATGAAATCGGCGTTTTCGAAATGGCGGGCGATGGCCTGCGCGAAGTGGCGAACCCGTCAGAGTTATTCCTCACCGGCGGCGACACCGCCGTCTCGGGCGCCGCTGTTTTCGCGGGGATCGAGGGGACGCGTCCCGTGCTGGTTGAAATTCAGGCGCTCGTCTCGCCTTCATCGCTGGCCTCACCGCGCCGGGCGGTCGTTGGCTGGGACAGCGCGCGGCTTTCCATGCTCCTCGCCGTGCTGGACGCCCGCGCCGGGCTCGATTTCGGCCGCAATGACGTCTTCCTGAATGTCGCCGGGGGCCTCAGGATCGCCGAACCCGCCGCCGATCTGGCCGCGGCGGCGGCCCTTTGTTCATCGCTATTCGATTCGCCCTTGCCGCGTGATCGCGTGGTTTTCGGCGAGGTCGCGCTCTCGGGCGCGGTCCGGCCGGTCAACCAGACTGAGGCCCGCCTTAAAGAAGCCAAAAAGCTGGGCTTTTCAGGCGCCCTCGCCCCGGCCGGGGCCCAAAGCGGGACAATAAAGGTCGTTGAGGCGGAAACGCTTGCCGATTTGGTGCGCTGGGCGCGCAATCCGTGAGCGTGAATGGTTGAGAAAAATCCCCGGCGCCGCTATGGAATTGGCCGGGGGCTGTGTGCGACTCGCCCTACGGTTTCGGGGCGACGATAGGCGGGTTCGGTAATGTTTGATCTCCTGTTTTTAGTGGTCGTTGGCGTGTCCACCGCCTTCGCCGTGTTGCGTGGCGGCTTGCGCGAATTGTCGACATTGCTCGCGCTCGCCATCGCCGGAGGAATCACGCTCCTCCTGATAGAGCCCGTTCTCGCCATGACCGGCCAGGCGGGCAGTTTTTTTGGCACCGCCATTATCGCCGGGCTGCTGGTCGGTGTTTTCTTTCTGGCGGCTCATATCGGCCTTCATATCGGTCTGAAGCGCTTTCCCCTGGAAGGCCGCGCCAAGACCCTTGACCGCGTCGGCGGCGGCGTTTTCGGTTTCTTTCGCGGTCTTGTCCTCATTGGCCTCGGCTATCTCGGCTATTCCTACTATCTCGACGAAGCCAAACAGCCCGAGGAAGTCCAAACCGCCATCACCCGCCCCATCGCGGCCGGCATGGCGCACTGGTTCGAAAGCTTCACGCCGGAAACCGCCGACCTTGACGCGCCGACAGCGCCTTCCCAAATCGACCCTGAGGATGACGCCGCCGTCTCCGGCTATGACCGCAGCGACCGCAACAGCCTCAATGAAATCGTCACCACGGTGACGACGACAGACCCCGCCATCGCCGAGAGCGCGCCCGGCGCCGAAAATGCAGACGCGACGGAAAACGGGACGGCCGAAGACGACGATCCCATTGCCGACATCCTGAATGAGGACTCACCGGAATGACCACGCCATTTGAGGAAACAGGCGACGCAGCCATGACTTTTACAGAACGCGCCGCCAGATTCCTCAAAAAGGACGGCGCGGCCTTCAAGGCGCACGCACAAGAACTTGAAGCGCTCGTGGGCAAGCCCAAGCTCATCGAGGAATGCGGCGTCTTTGGCGTTATCGGCACAAGCGACGCCGCAGCCCTGACGGCGCTCGGCCTCCACGCCCTCCAGCATCGCGGCCAGGAAGCGGCCGGCGTCGCGAGCTATGACGGCAAGCATTTTCACACCGAGCGATTTCTCGGCCTCGTCTCCGACAATTTCTCGGACGCGGAAACGCTTCACTCGCTCGCGGGCGACGCCGCCATCGGCCATACGCGCTACTCGACGCAGGGCGATACGGTGCTCCGCAACGTGCAGCCGCTCTACGCCGATCTCGACCAGACCGGCATCGCCATCGCCCATAATGGCAATCTCACCAATT
>JAUIEG010000595.1 GCA_030428745.1 Alphaproteobacteria bacterium | reverse complement strand
AGACGTGATGATCGTCGCGGGCACCTTGACCAACAAGATGGCCCCGGCGCTCCGCAAGGTTTACGATCAGATGCCGAACCCGCGCTATGTCATCTCCATGGGCTCCTGCGCGAATGGCGGCGGCTATTACCACTATTCCTATGCGGTGGTGCGTGGCTGTGACCGCATCGTGCCGGTCGACATTTATGTGCCGGGCTGCCCGCCGACGGCGGAAGCGCTCGTCTATGGCATCCTGCAATTGCAGAAGAAAATCCGCCGTGAAGGCTCGATTGTTCGGTAGGGATTTATGTCCGAAGAACTGAAAGAACTGGGCGAACATATCGCCGCGACCATAGACGCCGATATCCGCTCCTGGCGGGTGGAATATGGCGAGCTGACGATTGAAGTGCGCGCCGACCGCATCGTTCATGTGATGCAGTTTCTGCGCGACGATCCGCTGGCGAAATTTCTGGTGATGATCGACCTTACCGCCGTGGATTATCCGCAGCGCGCCAAGCGGTTCGACGTCGTTTATCATCTCCTCTCCATGCACAATAACGCCCGCATCCGTGTGAAGGCGCAGGTGGGCGAAGACGAAACCATTCCGACGATCACCGACGTCTACCCCTGCGCCGACTGGTTCGAGCGTGAGGCGTTCGACATGTATGGCGTTGTCTTTTCCGGCCATCCGGATTTGCGCCGCATCCTCACCGACTATGGCTTTGAGGGCTATCCGTTGCGCAAGGACTTCCCGCTCACCGGCCATGTGGAAGTGCGTTATGACGACGAACAAAAGCGCGTCGTCTATGAGCCGGTGAAGCTCGTTCAGGAATTCCGGAACTTCGATTACCTCTCCCCATGGGAAGGCGCGCAATATGTCCTGCCGGGCGATGAGAAAGCGGAAGCCAAGGAATAGGCCATGGCGGAGCGGACCGGACAGTGCCAATGCGGCGCAGTGAAATTCAAGGCGGCGCCGAAAATCGAGCCGGACGGCATGCATGTGGACGCCTGTCATTGCAGCATGTGTCAGCGCCGTATCGGCGGGCCCGTGATGGCGATCAATCTCACCGCCGCGCCGGTGATTGAAGATGACAGCCAGCTTGGCGTCTACGCCTCATCGGACTGGGCCGAGCGCCTGTTCTGCAAAACCTGCGGCTCCAATCTTTTTTATCGCCTGCGCGACGGCTCGCATCACAGCGTTCACGCCGGCGCGCTCGATGATCTGTCGGACGCGAACTTCACGATGGAGATCTTCATCGATGAAAAACCCGATTATTACGCCTTTGCTGGCGACAGGAAGAAACTAACCGGCCCGGAAGTCATGGCGATGTTTACGGGCGGACAGGAAAACAACAATGGCTGACGGACATATAGCCCCCGAAGATTCGACCTCCGACGCCTCGTCGGAACGTAACTTCACGATCAATTTCGGGCCGCAGCACCCGGCGGCGCATGGCGTGTTGCGCCTGGTGCTGGAGCTGGACGGTGAGATTGTCGAGCGCGTCGATCCCCATATCGGGCTCTTGCACCGCGGCACCGAAAAGCTGATCGAACACAAGACCTATCTTCAGGCGATCCCGTATTTCGACCGCCTCGATTACGTCGCGCCCATGAATCAGGAGCATGCCTTCTGCCTCGCGGCGGAAAAGCTGCTTGGCATTGAGGTTCCCAAACGCGCGCAGCATATCCGCGTCCTCTTCTCTGAGATTGGCCGTATCCTCTCGCACATCCTGAATGTGACGACGCAGGCGCTCGATGTGGGCGCGCTGACGCCGCCGATCTGGGGTTTTGAAGAGCGCGAAAAACTCATGATCTTTTATGAGCGCGCGTCGGGCAGCCGTATGCACGCCGCTTATTTCCGCGTGGGCGGCGTCCATCAGGACCTGCCCGAAGAGTTGATCAACGACATCGACGCGTGGTGCGATCAGTTCCCGCAAAAGATGAAGGACATTGAAACCCTCATCACCGACAACCGCATTTTCAAGCAGCGCAATGTGGATATCGGCGTCGTGACGCAGGACGAGGCGTTCGCATGGGGCTTTTCAGGCGTCATGGTGCGCGGCTCCGGCATTCAGTGGGATTTGCGCCGGGCGCAGCCTTATGAATCCTATGACGAGTACGAGTTCAAAATCCCCGTCGGCAAACACGGCGACTGCTGGGATCGTTATCTCTGCCGCATGGAAGAGATGTATCAGTCCGTACACATCATGAAGCAGGCCATTGCGAAACTGCGCGAAACGCCGGGCCCGGTGATGACGACGGACGGCAAGGTCGCGCCGCCCAAGCGCGAGAAGATGAAAGGGAACATGGAATCCCTCATTCATCACTTTAAGCTCTATACGGAAGGTTTCCATGTGCCGGCTGGCGAAGTCTATACGGCGGTGGAAGCGCCCAAGGGCGAGTTCGGCGTTTATCTCGTCTCCGACGGCTCCAACAAACCCTATCGCTGCAAAATCCGCGCGCCGGGCTATCCGCATCTGCAGGCCATGGACTGGATCAAT
>JAUIEG010000594.1 GCA_030428745.1 Alphaproteobacteria bacterium | reverse complement strand
GCGCCTTTCTCGGCTAATATATCGTCCTTTTTAAAATCGATCCCCGCAGCGCGAATATTGCGCGGCATATCCTGATGCTCATTGATGGTGATGCGCTCGCCCTCGCGCGTCACATCTTCCTGAATGACAACATGATCGGCGCCTTGAGGAACCGCGCCGCCGGTAAAAATCCGCACCGCCTCGCCTTCGCCGACTTCGCCGTGAAAGGGCGCGCCAGCCGGAGCTTCGCCAATGACAGTGAGAACGGCCGCCTCTTTCATATCAGCGAAGCGCACAGCATAACCGTCCATCGCCGAAGCCGCGAAAGGCGGCTGTGTCATGCGCGCCTGGATGTCTTCTGCGGCTATGCGGCCAACAATATCGCCCAAACCCACATTTTCGACGCCAAGCGGCGATGCGCCGTCCAACACGGTGGCGATGGCTTCGTCAACGCTCAGCATCCGCTATTCACCACGCCTGAAATCGCCGGACTTATAATGACCAGATTGGCCGCCGGATTTTTCAACCAGCTTTACGTCTTCGATGATCATGGATTTGTCCACGGCTTTCGCCATGTCGTAGATAGTCAGACACGCGGTCATGACCGCCGTCAGCGCCTCCATCTCGACACCGGTCTTGCCGGCGGTCTTGACCTCCGCCGTGACAACAAAAGCATGCGCTGCATCATCGGGCTCAATCCGCACATTCAGTCCTGTAATGGGCAGCGGATGGCAAAGCGGGATGAGGTCGCTGGTGCGTTTAGCCCCCATGATCCCGGCGAGTTCGGCGACGCTGGCGATATCGCCTTTTTTCACCCCGCCTGAACGGACAGTTTTATAGCTCTCCGCAGCAAAGACGACGCGCCCCTGCGCGAGCGCACGACGCTCCGTATCCGGTTTGGCGGAAACGTCCACCATCCGCGCACGGCCTTTCTCGTCGAAATGGGTGAGGTCTTTCGTCACTTACTTTTCCACCAGCTATTTTTCAGTAAGCCGCGGCATCAGCTCAACAAGATTGCAGGGCTTGTGCCGGGAATCGAGCTGGAAGGAGATTACCTTATCCCAGCCGTCTTTGACCGCACCGTTAGAACCCGGCAGGCAGAAGATAAACGCGCCCTTGACGACACCGCCACAAGCCCGCGATTGCAGCGTAGACAGGCCAACGCTCTGAAAGCTCACTTGGTGAAATATCACCGAAAAGCCTTCAATTTCTTTTTCGAAGAGAGGACGAATAGCTTCCACCGTTACGTCCCTGCCCGTCAGTCCAGTTCCGCCAGTCGAAATAATGACATCGACTTCAGGATCGTCGATCCATTTCGTCACGACCTTCCGGATCGTTTCCACATCATCGCGAACGAGATCGCGCGAGGCGAGCACATGGCCTGCGGCCTCAACACGCTGAGCAAGAATATCGCCGGAGGTGTCGTTGGCGCTGGTGCGCGTGTCGCTGACGGTCAGCACCGCCACACGCACCGGTTTGAACTCAAGCTCTTCATTAATGCCGTGCATTATTCTTCCTCATCATCCCGCGCGGAACCTCTCCACCGGGCGGCGTCCTTATAATCTTCTTTGCGGGGTTCGATCCATGCCTCGCCGCCTTCACGGACTTCCTTTTTCCAGAACATGGCCTTTGTTTTGAGATAATCCATGAGGAAATCGGCGGCCTCGAAGGCTTCACGGCGATGCGCGCTGGCGACGCAGACCATAACAATCGGCTCTCCGGGCTGTAATTCCCCCACACGGTGGATGATGTGCGCATCATCAATCGCCCAGCGCTGGCGCGCTTCCGATTCGATCTCACCGATGGAGCGCTCCGTGACGCCCGGATAATGTTCGAGATACAGCGCCTTGACGGTGTCTTCGCCGGCGGTCGCGCGGACCTTGCCGATAAAACTCACGACAGCGCCGGCGCCGGACGCTTTTTTCTCAAAGGCGGAAAGCTCCGCCCCCGGATCGAAAGGCGCTGAGGCGATATTAATCATGGCTAACCGCCGCTGACAGGCGGCAGGAAGGCGATTTCATCTTCATCGCTGATCGCGGCGTCGCGGGGGGCGATCATTTCGTTTATGATGAACCGCACGGACTTTTCATTAAGCGCAGAGGCGAGCGCATCTTCTTTTGCGCAGAGAGCGGACACAAGGTCGTCAATTGTCTTCGTCGCCTCGTTCAACGGCCAGTCGCGAGATCGCCCGCCCGCAGCGTCAGCAAGCTTTCCGAAAAACAGGATGCGCGCCATCTCTAGCCTCCCGTCACCGACATATGCCGGGAGACCGCCGGCGCGGCGCCGCGTTCAGAGATATCGAAGGCATGGCGCTCCGGTTTTTTCAGCATGGCCCGGTCGAGCGCAGCATTCAGCGCCTCCTGAGGGTTGTCTCCACGCATGGCCGCGCGCAGGTCGACCTTTTCGCCAGACCCAAGGCACATATAAATCTCACCTGTGCAAGTGACGCGGACGCGATTGCAGCCCGCGCAGAAATTATTGGTCAGCGGCGTAATCAGGCCG
>JAUIEG010000593.1 GCA_030428745.1 Alphaproteobacteria bacterium | reverse complement strand
GGCGATGCGATCGCTTTCCTTGACCCGCAACTCGTCAAGCCCGCGCATCATGGTTTCTCCATGGGCATGCGCCGCGACGATCGCGAGGATCGGATATTCGTCAATCATGGAGGGTGCGCGATCAGCCGGAACTTCAACACCATGGAGCAGCGAATAGCGCGCGCGGATATCCGCCACCGGCTCACCATTTTCTTCGCGCTCATTTTCAAAGGAGATATCCGCGCCCATCTCCTTCAGCGTTTTGTAAAAACCGGTGCGCAGCGGATTGATGAGGACGCCCTTCACCGTGACGTCTGAGCCTTCGGTAATGAGCGCCGCTGCAACCGGAAACGCCGCCGAAGACGGATCGCCGGGAACCATCACATTGGAAGCCGTCAGGGGCTGACCGCCGGCGATTTCAATAAACCGCCCGCCCTCGCCATCCGGCGTCATGGAAAGCGAAGCGCCGAAGGCCGCCAGCATCCGCTCCGTGTGATCACGACAGAGTTCCGGCTCGTGCACCCGGGTGACGCCCTCAGCCCCAAGCGCGGCCAGCAAAATAGCCGACTTCACCTGCGCGGACGGGGTCGCCAGCTTCACATTGATGGCTTTGAGGCTGTCGCACGCCTCAAAGGCCACAGGCAGGCGGCCATCGCGGTCCGTCGCCTCCACCCCCATCATGCGCAGGGGCTCAAGAACCCGGCCCATGGGCCGCGACCGCAAAGAGATGTCGCCATCGAAAGACACCGTCACATGCACGCCGGCCGCCGCGCCCATGATGAGCCGCACGCCGGTCCCCGAATTGCCGAGATAAAGCGGCCTCGTTGGCGCGGCCCAGGCGGCGCCCTCGACGCGCCAGGTCGCCCCCGTGGCCGCCCGGTCCCGCTCCACGCCAACGCCAAGCGCGCGCATGGCCGCCGCCGTCCGCAAAACGTCATCCGCCTCAAGAAGGCCGGTAATCCGGGTTTCGCCTCTCGCCAGCGCGCCAAGGATCAGGGCGCGATGAGAAATGGACTTATCCCCAGGCGCCGCCACAACGCCGGCCAGCGGCCCCGTTCGGCGGGCGTCAGCGCGTCCAGATGGGGCGCGCCGCCCGCGCGCCTTCGTCGCATTCATGAAGCTCAGCTCTCCTTGAAGCCCTGTCGCCGGGCGCAATCCTTTTGACAGCCGGTCCCGCCCGTGGCAACAGGTCCGCTCTCATCACAGATTTCCCCATGGACGGCCCATACATGACGAAACCAGAACTCGGTGTTAAGCGCGATTGTCCCGAATGCGGCGCCCGCTTTTACGATCTCAATAAAGAACCCGCGCATTGCCCGAAATGCGACCACGAGTTCGTTCCCGAAGCGCTTTTGAAACCGCGCCGCGCGCGCAAGGAAGATGAAGAGCAAACCACGGAGCAAACCAAAACCTCCGAAAAGGAAACAACGCTCGAAAAAGCCGAAAAAGAAAAGCGCGCGCCCAAATCAAATCGCCGTCCGGCCCTTGATGAAGACAAGGATGACGAGGACGACGATGATGATGATGAACTGGCGGGCATCGCGGATATCGGCGTCGACCTCGACGACGATGACGACGACGAAGACGACAATAGCGGCCTGCTCGACGATGATGACGATGACGACGTAACCGGCATCGTGAAAAAAGGCGGCGAAAGCGACGACTAGACGGATCCGGCGCGCTCTAAAAATCGTCTTGCATCAGCGCAGCGGCGTCGCTAGGTTCCGCTGCCCACGCGCCCGGAAGGGGGCGTGGAAACCGAGGGGCGCGCCCCAACGCGCCCGAAATGGATCGGGGCTATAGCTCAGTTGGGAGAGCGCTTGCATGGCATGCAAGAGGTCGTCGGTTCGATTCCGACTAGCTCCACCAATTCTCCAAAACTTATCCGCCGCCGCCGAGCGCTTACGACGTGCACGAGGCCGGGGTTGTGCAAAGCTGTACGCGCACGGAGCGCCGCGGCCAGCGTGACGCCGTGCTTTCAAAATTGATTGGCGGGATAACCATTTTCGATATCGCCGAGCTGTAAGAATAAGAGATTTCAGCAACAATAATGGATGACCCTGGGTCTATCAGCGTCGCTGTGGGCAACGCGTTATAGTCGGCGCCCTTGGCGTAAGGCTCGCCGCCTTCATTGTCGCGGCTCCAATGCACGATCGGATCGCCGTCAGGGTCATTGATAACGCTGACCAGACGGATGGTCATGGGGGCGTCAGCATCATCGACGATTTGCCGGACGCCGCCGAAGAGATCATCCGCGTCAGACGTCAGGAGTTTCCTTTCCTGCGACGCCAGATCGGCAAGCGTATTCACGGCCAGGTCGACTTGCCGGCTGCGCGCAAGACCGTCCGCGCTCTCCACCACGCCAAAAAAGAGCAGGATCAACACCGGCGCCACAAGCGCAAACTCCGTCGCCGCCATGCCGGACCGGCAGGCGCGCCAGCGCCGGAGAAGCCTTCCTGCAATGCCAACCCGCCGCAACATTACAGCCCCTCGAACGGTTCGTTGCGGA
>JAUIEG010000592.1 GCA_030428745.1 Alphaproteobacteria bacterium | reverse complement strand
CGCGCGGGCAACCCATCTGCGCCATGAAGCCTTCAATCACGCGATGGAGTTTCAGTCCGTCATAAAAGCCCTCATCGGCAAGCTCGGTAATGCGCGCCACATGGCCCGGCGCCTTGTCCGGATAGGTTTCAATAACAACGTCGCCCGTATCAAGGGTGAGGATCAGCTTGTCGCTCATAGTTCGAATTCTCCTTCCGCCTTCACGGGCACTTTGATTTCACAGATATCCTTGACGAAACCGTCATCGGAAAGATCGCCGTCAGCTTTCAGATAGTCGATGAATGTCGCGCTATCCGTTTTGAGGATCTTGATGTCGGCGCGCTCGGAAACCGGAACGTCCGATCCGATGCGCATACGAATGATCGGCGTCGGGCGTGACGGCGGCTCGCCGCGCACAATGCGCCGGGTCGCTTCATAGCCGTCAACAATCCAGCCCCAGGCGGTGTAACGCTGGTCAAGATTGAGGCGCGAGTCGCCGATCATCAAAAAGAACTGGCTGTTGGCGCTGTTGGGATCCGTCGCGCGCGCCATGGACATGACGCCCGGACAATGCACGGGCCAGACATCGACACGGCCGCCCTTGAGGAAGGACCGCAACCCTTCCGGCGCCGCAGCCGTCGGCATGCCGTCCACATATCCGAGACGCGGCGCCATGCGGTCGCGGCCGATTTCCCGGAAGTGTTCGACTTCTGCGCTATCGCGCGTGAATTCAGCTTTGAGGTCAGGTTTGGAGGACCCGCCGGTGCCGTCGCCTTTGGGATCGCCGCCCTGGGCCATAAAGCCCTCGATCACCCGGTGAAAGGTAAGGCCGTCATAAAAGCCTTCGCGCGTCAGCTCTTTGATGCGCGCGACGTGCCCGGGCGCGAAATCAGGCCGCAGCTCAATCACCACCTGGCCGGAGGGCAGGTCCATATAAAGCGTGTTTTCCGGATCGAGCGACCGCCAGTCGCTGTCAGGCGCATTCTCGACGATGGCGCGCGGGGTCGGCTTGTTTTCATCATCGTCATCATCCGCAAAGGCCGGCGAAGCCGCCGCGACCGCGATCGCCAACACGCTCCAACCCATTGATCCAAAACGCATATAAACTCCTTGCCTAAACTCGCCCTGAGCCACGCCGCCTTGATATAAGGCGCCCTCGCCGAAAATGCGAACCGGTTAGCTGGAAAATTTGGCCTTCAGGGCCGTCGAAACATGACCCGGCACAAATGAGGAAATCTCGCCGTCGAGCCGCGCGATCTCTTTCACTAGCCGTGACGCAATCGACTGATACCGGGCGTCAGCCATCAGAAACACCGTTTCAATCTCGTCATTGAGCGCCTGGTTCATACCGACCATCTGAAACTCATATTCAAAGTCCGATACGGCGCGAAGGCCGCGGATGATGATATTTGCGTTCAACTCCTCGGCGAATTTCATCAAGAGCGTTTCAAAAGGAACAACCCGGATGGGCGTGCCCGTCGCCTTGGTGATGCGCGCCATTTCCTTCTCGACCATGGCGACGCGTTCTTCGAGGGAAAAGAGAGGGCCCTTGTCGCGATTGATGGCGACGCCGATGACGAGTTCATCGACCAGCTTCACCGCCCGCTCCACCAGATCGACATGACCGAGCGTCAGCGGATCAAAAGTGCCAGGATAAAGACCGATAAGATTGGTCATTATTCTTCGCCGCCTCCGCCGTCAGTTTCGCCCTCGCCCTCTTCGTCCTCACCGTCCACGTCTTCGACGCGGCCTACCGAAACAACATGCTCGTCATCACGCGTTCTGAAAATCGTGACGCCTTGCGTGTTGCGGCCGGCGATGCGGATGCCGTCCACCGGCGTGCGGATCAATTGACCGCCATCGGTGACAAGCATGAGCTGGTCGGAGTCATCGACCGGGAAAGCGGCGACCACAGGCCCGTTCCGGCTGGTTGTCTGGATGGCGATAATGCCTTTGCCGCCACGGCCGGACGTTCTGTATTCATAAGACGATGTGCGTTTGCCGTAGCCATTTTCGGTGACAGTCAGGATGAACTGTTCACGCCCGCCAAGCTCGGCGACGCGCTCCGTGCTGATCGCCACATCGGCGGTCTCGGTGTCTTCCGGTTCTTCCGCATCGGCCTCACCCGCCGCGCGGCGCATGGCGGCGGCGTGTTTCAGATAGGCTTTCGCCTCTTCCGACGTCGTCTCCACATGATGCAAAATCGCCATGGAGATGACGTGATTATCCTTGTCGAGCCTGATGCCGCGCACGCCCGTAGAGGTGCGGCCGGCAAAGACACGCACCGTATCCACGGGGAAGCGAATGCACATGCCCGACGCCGTGGTCAAAAGCACGTCTTCGTCTTCGCGGCAGACTTTGACGCCGACAAGGCGGTCGCCTTCGTCGAGCTTCATGGCGATCTTGCCGTTGCGATTGACCCGCTGGAAGTCCGACAGCTTGTTGCGGCGAACATTGCCGGACTTGGTGGCGAACATGACGTGAAGCTGTTCCCACGCTTCCTCATCCTCA
>JAUIEG010000591.1 GCA_030428745.1 Alphaproteobacteria bacterium | reverse complement strand
GCATTCACCGCAAGGCCGAAGGCGCGCGGAACTTCACCCAATGTGACTCGCTTTTGATCGGCGATCAGTGCGGCGCCCATACCGTCCCTTATGTGGAGAGCAAGAATCCGAAAGCGATCCTTGAACATGAGGCGACGACCTCGCGTCTTTCCGAGGATCAGCTCTTTTATTGCCAGCAACGCGGGCTTTCTGAAGAGGAATCTGTGGCGCTTCTCGTCAATGGTTTCTGCAAGGAAGTCCTGCAGGAGCTGCCCATGGAATTCGCCGTCGAAGCACAGAAGCTTGTGAGCGTGAGCTTGGAAGGGAGCGTTGGATAATGTTCTGGCGTCGTGAAGGCGGTCCGCTCGATATCAAGGACAACAGCGCGATGGCGTGGTTGTTGCGCATCGTCGCGGTGCTGCTTGTGGCGGCGGTCGTGGTGATGATGTTTCGCCTCGGCGCGCCCAAGGCGTCAGCAGAAGAAGCGGCTGATAAAGGTGAATCTCTTCCCTATGCGCTCGATGCTGGCTGGAAGGGCGAGAAGGTTTGCGAGTTTCTGTTTGAGAATGATGACGCGCGCGTGGGACGTTGCACATTTCCGCCGGGCGTCGGGCATGAACGTCATTACCATCCGCCCCATTACGGCTACATCCTGAAAGGCGGAACCATGCGCATCACCGACGCCGACGGAACCCGCGAGCAGGAAACACCAGACGGCGCGTCATGGTGGAGCTCCGGTGTTGAATGGCATGAAGCGGTCAATGTCGGCGACACGACCACTGTATATCTCATTTTTGAACCCAAAAGTGCGGCCGCTGTAAAGCCTGAGTAAGCTCGAAAGGAGAATGATGATGGAAAAGCAGGATTGGGACGAGTGGGAAAAGCTCTACAAGAGATACGAAGAAAAGCGCCGTGCTTACGAGTCAGCGCTTGCGCATCTGGGCGGCGCCTTTTCGGAGCTCGCGCGCCATTATGACCGCAATAAATTCGATCAGAACGGATTCGTGCATGAGGAAGAAACGCATCAGGAGTTTGTAAAAGCGCGAGAGGCGCTGCATGAATTTCTGCATGAAAAAGTGAATAAGGATTAGGCGATCGCGCCACCCGTGGAAGGCATTACGGAATGAAGCAACTGTTCCTCATGGTTCTGATTATGGCGGCCGCATCCTGCGGTAAGGCTGATGACAATGGGCGCGAAGTTTATCGCGATCCTGCGCTGTCGGCGGATTTGCCATTTTCCTCGGCCGTTGTTGTCGGCGACACGATTTACCTGTCGGGCGAGATTGGCCGCGCGCCGGGGACGATCGAAGTCGTCGAGGGCGGCGCTGGGGCGCAGACACGCCAGATTTTCGAGAACTATGAGGCAACGCTTGAAAAGCTCGGCGCCGGACTTGAAGACATCGTCAAATGCACGGTCTTTCTGGAAGACATGGCGGAATACGCCGCCATGAATGAAGCCTATGCGGCTGCGTTTCCGGGCGACAAACCGGCCCGTTCCACCATGGGCGTTGACGGGCTGGCGCTTGGCGCCGCCGTCGAAATCGAATGTCTGGCGGTGAAATCATGAAACATGCGCTTGCTCTTATTGGCTTGATGCTGCTGACCGCCTGCAGTGAGGCCGAGGCGCCGCGCCCTGATTTCCGCGCCGCGCTTGATGCTCATCTTGCGGCCATCGAAGGGAAAGATCTTGAGGCCTACAAGCCGACCGTCACTGGCGGCGACGATCTTCATCTTATCTTCCCCGATGGATCGACGATCGACACGACGGAAGGTGTTTTCGACTTCCACCGGGAATGGTTCGACGATCCGAACTGGGTGATGGAGCCGGAAGTCGTGAAAGTGATGGAAGGCGAGGACATGGCCGTCGCTCTTCTGAAATACGACTATCGCGATGCGCCCGACGGCGCCCCGCGCAGTTCGTGGCTTGTTCTTGTCTTCCAGCTCGAAGACGGCGCATGGCGCCTCGTCCACGATCAAAACACGCGCATCATTCAAGAAACGAGTAGTGAAACCGAATAATGTTGAAAATTGACGATCTCCATGTCGCTGTGGGCGGCAATGAAATTTTGAAGGGGCTTTCGCTGGAAGTTCCAAAAGGCGAAGTGCACGCCATTATGGGCCCCAACGGCTCCGGCAAATCGACGCTGTCTTACACCGTCGCCGGCCGCGATGGATATGAAGCGACGTCTGGCGGCGTGAAAATCGATGGCGAGAGCGTGCTCGACCTCGATCCGGATGAGCGCGCGGCGAAGGGGCTGTTTCTTTCCTTCCAGCACCCGATGGAAATTCCCGGCGTGCAAACCATGAATTTCATTCGCACCGCGATGAACGCGCAACGCAAAGCGCGCGGGGAAGGCGAAGTCTCCGCAGCGGACTTCATTCGGCTGATCCGTGAAAAGGCGAAGCTTGTCGGCCTTGATGACGCCAAGCTGAAACGCCAGTTCAATGTCGGTTTTTCCGGCGGTGAGAAGAAGCGCATGGAAATGCTGCAAATGGCGATGTTCGAGCCGCATTTCGCC
>JAUIEG010000590.1 GCA_030428745.1 Alphaproteobacteria bacterium | reverse complement strand
CCGAAGGCCGCGGCAAGACGGGGCCGGAACAGATTGCGACTCTCGTTAATCAGCGGGTCGACCCGGGCACTTACCGTCTGACCGTTTCACAGGCAGGCGGCAAAGCGAAAAGCGACATCCGCTTCTATGTGGGCTGGCGTTCATACGCTTCCGGCGCGGATTCGCCCGATCAGGCGGCGCTGACATTGCAAACGGACAAGGTGACGCCGGGTTCGCGCGCGCGCCTGTTCCTCAATCCGCCTTACGAAGGTGAGGCGACGATCGTTATCGCCACCGACAAGGTCCATCTCGTCCAGCGAATGAAAGTGGAAGCGAAAGGCCGCGAAATAATCGTCGATACGGATCCGAGTTGGGGCGCGGGTTTTTATGTGATGGCGACGGTGGTGACGCCGCGCGATCCCGGCGACCGGCCGGTGCCGCGCCGCGCTATGGCTGTCTCTTATGTGCCGTTCGATATGTCGGCGCGTAAACTCGACGTCGCCATCAACGATCCCGACGTGTTCCGTCCGCGCCAGCGGCTTGACCTGCCGGTGACCGTGGGCGGCGCTGCGCCGGGCTCCACTGTGATGATGACTGTGGCTGCGGTCGACGAAGGCATCCTTCGTCTCACGAAGTTCCAGTCGCCTGATCCGGTCGACTATTATTACGGCAAGAAGCGCCTCGGTGTTTCCATCCGCGACGATTACGGCCGCATCCTCGACGCCAATCTCGGCGCCGCGGCGCGGTTCGGCGGCGACGCCATTGGCGGCGAGGGGCTGACTGTTGTTCCCACGAAATCGGTGGCGTTGTTCACAGGTCCCGTGACCATCGGCGCTGGCGGCAAGGCGAGCGTTCCCATCGAGGTGCCGGACTTTAACGGCGAGCTGCGCCTGATGGCGGTCGCCTGGTCAAAGGACAAGCTTGGCGCCGGTTCTGAACCGTTGACGGTGCGTGATCCGGTGCCGGCGGAGCTTTCCTTGCCGCGGTTTCTTGCGCCGGGTGACACCGCCACTGCGACGCTTCTTATTGATAATGTCGACGGGGAGGCGGGCGATTATAATGTCTCGCTCACTGGTGAAGGACCGGTGGGACTTTCGACGACGGAAACATTCACCCTTGCGCAGGGTGAGAAACAGACCAAGGCGTTTTCCTTTACCACAGGGGAAGTGGGCATCGGCGCTGTCAGTCTGAGCGTCGACGGACCGGGCGGTTTCGCGGTGTCGCGTTCCTATCCGATCCAGTCCCGCACGCCTTACTTCCCGGTGACGGAGGTAAGGACGGCAGCGCTTGATCCCGGCGAAACATTCCAGCTGAGCGGCGCTGTCACCGATCCTTATGTGGAAGGCTCGGCGGACGTCGCCGTGTCGTTTTCGCGCCTTGACGGTGTAGAACCGGGGCCGCTTCTCGATGCGCTTTACCGCTATCCTTATGGCTGCTCCGAACAGCTGACGAGTTCGGCCATGCCGCTTCTCTTCGTTGATGTGCTTGGCGGCGAGGTTGGCAAGGGACCTGAGCGGGCCGTGCGGCCGCGTGTGCAGAAAGCGGTGAACGAGCTTTTGAACCGGCAGTCGCCAGACGGCGCCTTCGGCCTCTGGCGCGTTGGTGATCGCTGGGCGTCGCCCTGGCTCGGCGCCTATGTCACGGACTTTCTCTATCGCGCCAAAAATGAAGGTTATGGTGTGCCGGAGGAAGCGCTCGACCGCGCCTATGAGTCACTGGCGGATATTGCGCGCGTCGACCGCTGGTATCTCGCCAGTTACCAGACGTCCGTGCCGGAATTTACGAACAACAACGACACGCGTGAATTCCTGAAACGCCGCTCCGCCGCCTATGCGCTTTATGTGCTGGCGCGTGCGGGCCGCGCCGACCTTTCCGATCTTCGTTATTTCCATGATGCGTTGCTTGAAGGAACACCGAGCCCGCTTGCAAGGGCGCAGATCGGCGCCGCGCTCGCCATGATGGGTGATCGTGCGCGCGCCAATAGTGCGTTTGAACAGGCGATGACGGCGGTGGGCTGGCAAAATCGCGGCGATTACTACCAGACCAATCTCCGCGATGTCGCGGGGCTTGTGGCCCTCGCGGTTGAGGCAGGGCAGACGGAAAAAACCGAGGCCCTGATCGAACAGCTCAAGACCTATATGAAAGAACCGCGGCGCATGCACACGCAGGAAAAGGCCTTTACGCTGCTTGCAGCGCAGGCGCTCTTGCGCACGGCGGATGCGGTGGAGCTAACGGTCAATGGTCAACGTCTTGATGACCTGCCGCCGGCGCCGTCCTTTGCGCCAAGCGAAGCAGAGATTGAGGATGGCGTCGCTTATCGCAATGATGGGGAGGGGCAGATTTTCCGCTCTCTGACCGTAACTGGCTCGCCGACATCGGCGCCGCCGGCCACAGCGCAAGGCTTTTCGTTGACGAAACGCATCGCCACGCGCGACGGGCGTCCGGCGGATCTTTCCAGTGTACGCCAGAACGACCGGCTGGTCGTCGTGATCAGCGGGACGGCGACGGATCAGCGGCTA
>JAUIEG010000589.1 GCA_030428745.1 Alphaproteobacteria bacterium | reverse complement strand
GGTGCTGATGGCCTGGGAAATCCCGCCGGGGGAGTTCTTCGCGATCGCGGCGCCGTCTATGCCGATCAGCCCCAGAACGAATTCTGTAGACCGCATCACTGGCTCGCCAGTTTCCAGGGAGGACACGCCGTCAGCCCCTAACAATGCGATCGCGACCGCGACCAGAACCCACGCAAGAATACGAAACGCCGCCATTGGATGGCCCCCTCAAATGGTTAACGCAACCTTAATTGAAGCCAGAATAGCCCGGCGGAGCCCGCGCTGCAAACCCGTCTTCTCCGCCGGCGCCAGCGGCGAAAAAGCGAGCAAAATTGCGGGGGCCAAGCCTTGCGCGCCGGGAAAGCTTGACTATAGTCCGGCGCTCTGAACGGACAGGTGGCCGAGTGGTCGATGGCGCACGCTTGGAAAGCGTGTGGGCGTTTACGCGTCCCGTGGGTTCGAATCCCACTCTGTCCGCCAGTATTTCCATCGAATTCGCCGTTCTGGATTTACGAGCGCTGACGCCGCCGGCGTTCAAAGGCTTGCGCGAAATCTGGCGCCCTTGGCGCGTCTCCGGTTCCCGCTATCGGCGCCAGATTTCGCGCGCAAACTGCCTGAAGTCTCCGGCGTCTTTTCAGCGGTTCAGGAAACGGGGCGGAGACCCATCAGGCGCGGGGCTCAAAGCCGGGCGTACGGCGCTGCGAACGCCAGTCCTCGCCCAGCGGCAGATCGTTCAGTTTGCGCAGGGTGAGATGCGCCGGCTGGCTCCGTCGCTTCGCCGGACCTTGTGGATGATCCATAAATCGGCGTTATGCGCGTTCTTGTTTGTGTCGTGAGCATGGTCTGACCGCGTGAGCCGGTAAAGCTGGTATGAGTTGCAACCGGTCAATTGTTGCTCTTCAAAAAACTTAAAGTCGCCGTGTCTGCTATTCTTCTGTTTCCGTGGCGAGTCGGGAACGCGAAAATTGTATCGGAGAGCGAATGCCTGGAATGGTTCCGCCATCTGGCGAAGCTACGTCGATTGCTAATTTTCTATGTTTCACATGTGGGTCTTCGAAGGCTTCGCCAACTGTGTTGATGGGGCCGGCCGGGACTCTAGCTTTCTCAAGTTGAGAGAGAAGGTCATCTCGTTTCCATGTTGAGACGGCCTTTACAATCTTTTGCCTTAACATGTCGCGCGCCGTTATGCGCTGCTCATTTGTCGCCAGCTGATCATCATACGGAATTTCAACGATGGCGCAAAAGCGTCTAAACTGCTCATCATTGCCGACCGCGAGGACAAACCAGCCGTCCTCAGTCGGAAAGGCTTCATAGGGTGCAATATTAGGGTGCGAGTCGCCGAGGCGTTTGGGCGACGTCCCCGTCGCAAGATAGTTCATCCCCTGATTGGCGAGCGTGCCAATCATGACGTCAAGAAGCGAAATGTCGATATGCTGTCCTTCGCCGCTATGTTCGCGCTCGGCAAGATCGGCGTTTCGCGGCCGACATTCTACCGCTGGTATGGTCTGTACCGGCGGTTCGGTGAAGAAGGGCTTGAGGACCGGCGTGCCTGCCGCCGTTTAACCGCAGGAGTTAACTGCGACGCTGATTTCCAAGGGCGATAGCCGGGTTGCGGACGGCGGCGCCGATACTAATTTCCATCAGGTATCGCTTCCCAGCTCCTAGTCTGTGGCGGAAAAGACCGACATCATCGCGATTACATCTTATCTTGAATATGATCAGGATCACCTCGATAGGTCAGGCCAATCTGATTAGAGCCCCGAAAAGTTCAATCGCGCCGCCGTGAAGAGGCTGCAGTTCGGGCCGCTTGTTCGTAAACGCCAGAAAGGGCCCTCAAAAGCTGAGATAGCGATTCCATGTCATATTCGCCGTATCTAAGGTGGTTTAGGGCCGGCTCAAGGAATCTTTCACGATCCTCCAGAAATTCTCGATAGTGTTGCTTTGCTACTTCTGTCGCTTTGTAAAAAACTTCTTTGCCGATTTTTTCACTACTTATCGCTTCCATTCGTGCAAGTTTCTTCAGCGAATAAGAAACAAGGTGCATGTCATCGATAGACAACGCGAATGCGAGATCGTTGGCGCGGAGCTCCCGGTCCCTGTAAACCAGCAAATGCATCAAGAAAACGTCGAGATTGGAAAGACCGTTCAGAGCTCCCTCTTTGCTACGCTGGCTCATCCATCGCTTGACCGAATTCCACAAGATAGTCAGTGATAATTCGAAATCCGAAAGATTTTGCGAGTCAACTGTCTCGAGTTCGGGTGTCTTTTTCTTTGGCGGCATAACGGCATCCTGTTGCGAAATTGCTTGTATTTTAACGCTCACTAACACATTGCCCATCGATTTTACAGGGCTTTCCCGTGCGTTTAGGGTGGCAAGATATCGATAAATTGTTGACAATATAGCGGCAATATGAAACTAAAAATGAAAAGGTGATAGAACAATTTCAAAACCTGAAAAAGTATCTGGTCGAAACAAAACCACCTCATAATTATGCAAAAGTTTTATTACTTTGGTCTTCCACAAGACTCCCT
>JAUIEG010000588.1 GCA_030428745.1 Alphaproteobacteria bacterium | reverse complement strand
ACGCACACATGCCGAGAAGCACGCGACGCCGGTCAATGCTGGACGAATTCATGAGGCTCCTCCCTGGACGCTGAACGCCCAAACGTTTCGCAATCGAAATCGTTCAATGACGCGCTGTAGTCAATCTATGCGGACGCTCGGCCAAAGTCGCGCCGGCGCCGTCAGTCGACCCGCGCCGCGCCGTTTATGTGTTCGAGCCTGTGGCGGTAGGCTCGCCCAGCACGTCGTCGAGGATCGCAATGCCGGCGCCTACCCAACTTCCATTCTCGATTGCGTCCCCGATGGTATTTTGATTGCGCGGGCGGCCTTGCAGCCCAAACGGCCAAAATCGCCTGTGCAGCGCAACGCTTTTGCTATACGCGAGCCGCGTGAACTTGGCGCAGCCTGCGGCGCAGCGCGGAGAGGGAACCGATATGCGCTATCGCGCCGACATCGACGGATTGCGCGCGGTCGCCGTCGTTTCCGTCATCGCGTTCCATGTCGACCCCGCTTTCGCACCGGGCGGCTTTGTTGGCGTTGACATTTTTTTTGTGATCTCCGGATTTTTGATCTCTGGGATCATCGCGACGGAGGCGAGCGGCCGCCAGTTTTCGTTGGCGGAGTTCTACCGGCGACGCATCAAGCGAATTTTTCCCGCCATGTTCGTCGTCACGATCGCTACGCTCATCGCGTGCGCACTGTTATTCCTGCCAGACGATGTCGCCGACGTCAGCGCTTCCGCAATCGCAACCATTTTCTTTGTCGCCAATTTGTATTTTATCTTCTTTCTGGACGCGGGATATTTCGCTGAGTCAAGCGCAGCAGAGCCACTACTCCATATGTGGTCGCTTGGAGTAGAAGAACAGTTTTACTTAATATGGCCTTTGGCGCTCGTCGGTCTTCTGATGATGTCGAGGCGACATCCACGCATAGCGATCGCTCTCGGCGCGGCTGTCGCCATCGCATCGCTTGCGCTTGGCGAGGCCTTGTTCCGGCAGGGCGCGCACTCCGTCGCTTATTATCTACTCTTTCCACGGATATTTGAATTTCTAGCAGGTGCAGCGGTATTTTTCGTCCTTAGAAGCCTTCAGAGCCGCGAGGTGTCGGCGATTGTCGCCGCAGCGATGGGCGCGGTTGGCGCCGGCATGATCGTTTGGAGCCTGGCGACGCTCTCGGGGGAGGATTCGTTTCCTGGACTCAACGCAAGCGCTCCTGCGATCGGGACCGCGCTGCTGATATTGGCTGGCGGGTTGCGTACGAACCCATTGTCGGCAGTCCTGGCCAATCGAGCGTTCGTCTGGGTCGGTCTGCGATCGTTCTCCCTATATCTGTGGCACTGGCCGGTGCTCGCAATCATCCGATATTTCCTTGTAGACCTCTCAGCGATGATGATCATCGTCGCCTTGGCGCTAATCGTCGCGCTCTCGGCGGCGACTTACTCCTTTGTGGAGAGGCCCGCGAGGCGGACACAAGCGTCTCTCTCACGACTGGTGCTGACATATTTTGCGGCGCCGGCTGCGGCAGCTTGCATCATGTGCGGCGTACTGATTGTTGGACATGGATTCCTACCATGGGAGCGTGATCAATACCGCGCGGAACTCGCAGCGATCGACGAAGTGCGCCCGCCGTCGGCGGAGGAAGAAATTTGTCAGCGAGCGATCCTCACGGTCGCCGATCTGAACGCGGAGCGATGTTTAGTGAGCGGTCCATCGAATCCGTTGTCACCGCGCGTTCTGCTATACGGCGACTCGCATGCAGCGCATTTCGCCGGATTTTTCACAGCTCTGGCTGATCACTGGGGCTTTTCGGTCCGAAACGTAGCTCATTCCGCATGCCCACCAGTCGAAAACGCCGCCGCCTTCACGAGTGATCGTTATCGGGTATCGTGCTTGCGCTCCGGCCAGGCGTTTACAGAAGAATATTTCCAGCAATACGACGTCATCGTCCTGAGTGCGTCATGGCTAAATTATGACGGCAGGATCGATGGAGACGGCGTCTCATTTCGCGATCGGTTCGATGCGACGTTGCACCGGCATTTGGAAGCGGGCCGTAGAGTCGTGCTCGTCGGCCGGACGCCACACTTTGTGACGTTCGATCGCGATTGTGGTCGAAAGGCGATTCGTGCGCAGTTTCTCAACTGCGAAAGGCGCAGCGCCATCGAAATCGCTCCCTATGATATCAACGAGTGGATTCGTGAGCTTGCGCAAAACAATCCTGACACGCACTATTTTGATGTTTGGGCGTTGCTTTGCGCCGACCAACTCTGCTCGCCTTATCGCCCAGATCAAGGAAACCGGTCGACCGCAGATTCTTACCGTAAATGGTAAGCCCTCTGTCGTCGTGATGGATGCAGCCGCGTGGCAGGATATGCAGGACCAACTCGATTATGCCGAAACCGTCGCAGGCATCCGCAAGGGTCTGACGCAGGCCCGTGCTGGTGAGGGCACCGATGCTAAGACCTTCTTCGATGGCCTCGCGCGGACCAAATGACTTCCACGCTGCCCGTAATCATTACGCCAAATGCGGCAGATGATCT
>JAUIEG010000587.1 GCA_030428745.1 Alphaproteobacteria bacterium | reverse complement strand
ACATGCCGGCGACCCAGTTCAACATGAAATGGGTGGAGCCGGCAGGTCTCGTCAAATTCGACTTTCTGGGACTGAAGACGCTTACAGTTATCGCCCGCGCCGTCGGCTATGCGGCCGAGCGCGGCGTCGATCTCAAAATGGATGAGATCCCCCTCGATGACAAATCGACCTTCGAGATGCTGGGCGAAGGGGCGGCGACGGGCGTCTTCCAGCTGGAAAGCACGGGCATGCGCTCCACCCTGCGCGCCATGAAGCCCGATACGCTGGAAGACATTATCGCGCTCGTCTCGCTCTATCGTCCGGGGCCGATGGAGAACATTCCCACTTATATCGAACGCAAACAGGGTCTCCAGAAGCCGGATTATCTCCATCCGCTGCTCGAGGATGTGCTCAAGGAAACTTACGGCGTCATCATCTATCAGGAACAGGTGATGCAGATCGCGCAGATCCTGTCCGGTTATTCGCTGGGCGAAGCGGATCTCCTGCGCCGGGCTATGGGCAAGAAGAAAAAGGAGGAGATGGACCTCCAGCGCGTGCGGTTTGTTGACGGCGCCAAGGAAAAGAATGTCGATCCTGCGAAAGCCTCTTCGATTTTCGATCTCGTCCAGAAATTCGCAGGCTACGGTTTCAACAAATCCCACGCCGCCGCCTACGCTTATATCGCCTATCAAACGGCATGGCTCAAAGCCAACTATCCGGCGGAGTTTCTCGCCGCCTCCATGTCGCTCGACCGCGCCAACACCGACAAGCTCGCCATCTTTCTGAAAGAGGCGCGGCGCACTGAGGTCGAGGTTCGTCCGCCGCATATCAATCATTCGGAAGCGGATTTCTCCGTGAAGGACGGCGCTATCGTTTATGCGCTGTCCGCGGTGAAAAATGTCGGCGAAGGCGCCATGGCTCATATCGCCGCCGAGCGAGAGAAGAACGGGCCCTTTAAAGACCTGATCGACTTCGCCGAGCGTGTGGATCTGAAACAGGTAGGCAAGCGCTCGCTTGAAAATCTCGCCCGCGCCGGCGCGCTGGACGAGCTTTGCGCATCGCGCGCTCAGGCCTTTGCCTCGGCGGAGATTCTTATCCGCACCTCAGCGGCGCATCAGGAAGAACAGCAGAGCGATCAGGGAGGGCTTTTCGCCCTTGATGACGCGCCGACGCTCGCCAAGCCAAAACTGCCGACGGCTGAGGAATGGACGCCGCAAGTGCGCCTTGATGAAGAGCGCGCCGCCGTCGGCTTTTATTTCAGCGGCCATCCGCTTGATGATTATGAAAAGGAACTGAAGCGCCTCAATGTCGTCACCTATGCTGAGGCGCAGGCGCGCGCGAAAGTCGGTCGCGCGGCGGTGCAAATGGCGGGGGTCATCCGCACCGTCCGGTTTCGCCGGTCAAAAAGCGGCAAGCCATTCGCCTGGGTCGAGCTCTCCGATCAGAGCGGTGAATTCGAGATCACTGTTTTTTCCGAAACCTTGAACGCCTCTCGCGATTTGATGGAGGCGGGCTCTCTTGTTCTCGTGGGGCTCACTGTGGAGGAACGGGACGGCGATGTGCGTTTTACATGCGAGACTATGCGCAAGCTTGACGAGGCGGCGGCGGCGACTGTGTCTCAGTTGCGGGTGTCGGTGACATCGCCGGACGCGCTGGATGGATTAAAACGCCGGCTCGCCTCGGTTCGGCCCGCCAGCGCACGGGAAAGCGGCTCCGTCGTCGTCGTGATGCGGCTGCCGGAAACAGGCCGCGAAGTCGATCTGGCCCTGCCGGGTGTCGCCGCCTGCACCCCCGCCATGCGCGGCGCCTTGCGCAGCATCAATGGCGTCGCGGACGTTGAGCTCATCTAGACGCGAAGCGCGTCTAAAGCGACTCTTTCAGGAAAGCGCGGAAAACCTCTGAAAACTCCGGCCGTTTCAGGCCCAGGGTAACATTCGCCTTGAGCCAGCTCAGCTTGTCGCCGCAATCATGGCTCTGGCCTTCATATTCATAGGCATAAAATGACTGCGATTTCATCAGCGCGTCCATCGCGTCGGTGAGCTGGATCTCGCCGCCGGCGCCGCGGGGCGTTGTTTCCAAAAGCTGGAAAATTTCGGGCTGGAGAATGTAACGCCCGGTGATGGCGAGGTTGGACGGCGCAACCGCAGGATCCGGCTTTTCCACCATGCCCGACATTTCAAAGAGGCGTCCGCTGCGGTCGCCTTTGGGAGCGACGACGCCATATTTGTTGGTCTCTTCTTTCGCGACTTCCTCAACGGCGATGATATTGCCGCCGGTCTTTTCATATTCCTTCACCATCTGGGCGAGACATCCCGGCGCGCCGTCGATGACAACGTCAGGAAGAGAGACCGCGAAAGGTTCGTCGCCGATAATGTCTCGCGCGCACCACACAGCGTGGCCCAGCCCCAACGGCGCCTGCTGGCGGGTATAGGAAAGAGCGCCCGCCTTCGGAATGACGCCCTGAACGCTTTCGAGAATTTCGGTTTTCTTTTTCGCCGTCAGGCTCGCTTCAAGTTCGAAGGCGTGATCAAAATAAT
>JAUIEG010000586.1 GCA_030428745.1 Alphaproteobacteria bacterium | reverse complement strand
TAAGTGTAGACCGCGGGCGCAAATGCAGCCGTCAGCACAGCCACAAAAGACAGGGTTGCTATGAAGCGGGTCATGTCTTTCTCCTTTTTTCTTTTTTAGCGGCAATGAAATGACGGCGGCCGGGAGAGGTCTTATGGAACTGTCCTGGCAAGCGCCGTCAGGCGGCCTTTCCTGCGGCGAGCGCGTGAACTTCTTTGGCGGAAAGTTTTTGTCCGCCAATGGCCCAGTCGCCGCCCTTGACTTCATTGATCTTGACCCAGGTGACCTGGCGCATGTTTTCGCCCTCAACGGCGATCATGGCCTCGGTGACCTTGTCGATGAGGTCGGCTTTCTGGTCCGGTGTGAAGACGTCTTCGATGAGATCGATGGTGACGAGTGGCATTGGGTTTCTCCTTTTTTCTGTTAGGGGCCGGCATTGGCGCTGGCCCGATGACGAGAGGTGTAGCGCCCGGCCGGTCCTGAAATCCTGTAGGGGATGTGGAGAAGTCGTGGAGATTTGGCGGATTCCGGTATAAAGGCCCGATGATTTACCGGTTCGGGAATTTTGAGCTTGATGCGCGGGTGATGGAGCTGCGCCGGGAGGGCGCGGCCGTTCCCGTGGAGCCGCAGGTGTTCGCGCTCCTTCTCCTGCTCGTTGAAAACCGCGACCGCCTCGTTTCCAAAGACGAAATTATCGAGAAAATCTGGGAGGGGCGGGCGGTCTCCGATTCGGCGCTGACGAGCCGCATCAAATCGGCGCGTCAGGCGCTTGGCGATGACGGCAAGGCCCAGAAATTCATTCGCACCCTTCACGGTCAGGGGTTCCGCTTCGTCGCCGAGGCCCATCCCACTGGCGGCGCGTATGCCTCAGCGGAGCCTGCGCCGGACGCCGCGCCGCCGGTTTCGCCTGCGGGCGACAAGCCTTCCATCGCGGTTCTGCCGTTTCGTCTGGTCGGCGTCGCCGGGCCCTATGGCGCCATCGCCGACGCGCTGCCCCATGAGTTGATCTCGGAATTGTCGCGCCTGCGCTGGCTGTTTGTCATTGCGCGCGGCTCGTCATTTCGGTTTCGCGGCGCGGACCCTGACATTAGCGAGGTCGGGCGGGCGCTCGGCGCCCGTTACTGCCTGTCCGGCATGGTTGAGATCGCCGGAAACAGGATCGCCATTACGGTGGAGCTCGGCGATACGCGCGACGGCGGCGTTTTGTGGGGTGAGCGCTATGACGCCAGCGTCGATGACATCTATGACATCCGCGCGCAGATCGTTTCGACCATCGTGTCGGCGCTGGAAATCCAGATCTCCGTCAATGAGGCGCAGCTTGCGCGCCTGAAAGGCCCGGAAAATCTTGACGCCTGGTCGGCCTATCACATCGGCCTTCAGCATCTTTACCGTTTCAATCAGAAAGACAACGACATTGCGACCGCGATGTTCGAAAGGTCGGTCGCGCTTGAGCCGTCTTTTGCGCGCGCCCATGCCGGTCTTTCCTCCTCGCGCTTTCAGGACGTATTTGTTCGGTATAAGGATGATGTCGGCGCCGCGCGAAAAGCGGCCCGCGGCCACGCGGAGCAGGCGGTGGCGCTCGACCCGCTCGATCCCTTCGCCAATTTCGCCATGGGCCGGGTTTACTGGATTGAAAACACCATCGCCAGCGGCACGGGCTGGCTCGACCGCGCGGTGCGCCAGTCGCCCAATTACGCGCAAGGAATTTATGCCCGCGCCTGGGCCGATTCCATTACAGGGCGCAGCGCATCGGCGCGTAAGGATGTCGATCTCGCCCTTTCCTTAAGCCCGCTCGATCCGTTTCGTTACGGGATGCTGGGCGTCAGGGCCTTTATCCATCTGGCCGAGGGCGATTATCCCGCGGCGGCGCAATGGGCTGACGAGGCGGCGCGCTCTCCCGGCGCCCATGTATTGATCGCGATGATTGCGGTCGCGGCCCACGCCGCCAATAACGATCATGAAAAAGCGTCTCACTGGGCGGCGAATGCTCGCACACGAAACCCCGATGTGACGCAAAAAGAGTTTTTCATGGCGTTTCCGTTTGAACATCAGGGCGCGCGCGAGATGGCGTCAAAAGCGTTGGCGAAATACGGGTTTTAACGTCAAAAGCGCTGAATGCCTTCTGCTCGATCGATTTAGCCAGCTCGCCTAATCAAAATCGCTTCTGCGTTGAAGTATCCCTCAAAATGAAGTCTGTCACCTGACGCTTTCCTGAGCGTATTTGATTTTAACGGTACATACCCAATGAATGTAATAGTTGGATCTCACCCGAACAAATCCATCTGGCCTGACACTTCAACCGGCACGCGGAAAAGAGAAAGATCGATCGGCGCGTTTTCCCGGTCGAAACCGAGCCGGGCGCGGGCGGCGCGGTTGCGCTGGGTGATGAGCCGGGCGTAGGGCGTCGTGATCTCGCGCCCGCGCGACCAGTTGGGATCGTAATCCTTGCCGCCGTTCATGCTGCGAATATGGCCCATGATGCGTTTGGCGCGGTTCGGGGCGTAAGCCTCCAGCCATTCCTGAAACAGGGGCGAGACTTCCAGCGGCAGG
>JAUIEG010000013.1 GCA_030428745.1 Alphaproteobacteria bacterium | reverse complement strand
GTTTCAAATCCATATATGGCGGCGACCGGTCCGAATATTTCGGTGCGCTCGATCTCCATGCGCGCATCGACGTCAATCAGGAGGGTGGGCTGGTAGAAAAGGCAGCCGCGCTCGTGCGGCGCGCCGCCATGACGACTTGCACGGCCTCCTCCACTGCATCAATCACAAGCCTCTCAACCTTATCGACAGCGACGGCGTTGATTAGCGGCCCGATGCGTACGCCGTCCTCGCAGCCCGATCCCACAGTCGGGGCGCCCATCGCTTCGGCCAGCTTTCGCGAGAACTTTTCACGCATCGGCTCCTGCACGTAATTGCGGTTTATCGCGACACAGGCCTGGCCTGCATTCCGGAATTTCGTGGTGACGACGCAATTGACAGCTGCGTCGAGATCGGCGTCTTTGAAAAATATAAACGGCGAGTTGCCGCCCATTTCAAACGACAGCTTTCTGACGGTGTCGGCGCATTGGCGCATTAGGATTTTGCCGACTTCGGTGGAGCCGGTGAACGAAATCGTGCGCACGTCAGTATGTGCACTCAGGACCTGACCAACCTCCTGCGCACGCACCGCGGTGACGATGTTCATAACGTCCGCCGGCAGGCCCGCCCGCTCCGCCAGCTGTCGCAATGATCGAAAACCTCTCGGCGCAGCCCGATATTATTCAAGGCTGGCGCAAATCGGATACCGCCCATACATAATGCTGAACCGTTTTGGAGACGCGCTAATGGAACTCCCTCAATGGGAGCGCCAGCGTGACCTTCAACAATAGAGATTGGCAATTCTCTTAAATCTCCGCAGCATCGTCGAGACGCTCCTATCAGAATCATCTGCGGCCCGGCAGGCCAAGAAAAACGCCTCGGAATGACAAGGGGGCGATGTTCTAGTTAACGCCGCAATCGAAACCTACATCGACGGCTCAACGACAGAAAATCAAACCACCGCATGGTTAAACGAAAAAATTCAATCGCCAGCAAACTATTCCGTGTGCACACATACTGCACACGCCGCCTCATAAGCTATTGAAAATATTACTTAGTCTGCGCCATCCATCATCGGCGCCACGCAGAATCTATGTGTTTGATTTTTCTGCACCTTTTTAACAGACACCAAGATAAAGGCGAACTTACGTGACCCATATGGTTTGCTTCGCGCCGGATCTCCAATTGTGCGCAGAGAAATCAGAAAGTCCCGCTCAGTTCTATGGCAAGCGCTCGGGGGCCGTTTCTAACGCGCGCCTCTTCAAAGTCTACCGGAGTGAGCCTTCGCGCTCCGTCATATCGAATCCGCTGACGGCTGTCTCCGCCGCGCAGAATGTTTTTCAACTCGATTCTTAATTTGACGCCGCGAAATCGGGAGGTTTCCCAATACACATCCAGATCGGCCTTATCTTTCGACCGCTCGAATTCATCAAGACCGAACTCGAATTCCGGCGCGCCGATATCCAGCTCCCAGCCCCACGCCCACTCCTGTTCTGTAAAATCCTGCCGGAACTCCACAGAAGCAAGCCAGCTTTGCTCGCTTGAGAACTGGCGTTCCAGACCGGTCACAGGGTCGACGACGCGGCTGCGCCGCCATTCAGTTTCAAAATCGAGCCTTGCATGGGCGAGCCCCGCCCAATCGAGCGGAAGCGCGCCATCGGCTTTCACGCCCCATCGCCGCCCGTCGCCGATATTGCCGGGAACTTCATCGCCATCCTGAAGCGGCAGCAAATCCTGAACATCGGAAACCCAATGCCGGTATAAAGTCAGATTGAGCGCGCCAGCCTCGCCAAATCGTTGCTGCATGGCGAGCTCCGCCACCCAGGTCGTTTCCGGCCTTAATTCAGGATTGCCGAGCGCCAGATCCTGATCCTCGAAATCGGCGGCGCTTACGAAATCGAAAAAATCAAGCTGCGCAATTTCACGGCGAACGCTCGCCTGGAAATGTCTTTCATCGGCGTGCGCATAGAGCGCCGAAAAGCCAGGCCGCAGATAAAAGAGACTCTGACTGTTGGAGGCGTCGCCGGACTGCGCGATTTTGGAGGCTTCAAAGCCCACGCTGCTTTCAATCGTCAGCGCGCCGGCCTCCCATGAATCCTGGATGCTCGCCTCCAGACGGTCTTCCGAAACAGCCGTGTTGGCGCCCGGAACCACCTCCTCTTCAAAACCGCCGCCATCGTCAATCATAAGCGATAGCCGGTTGCGAAGCGTATTGCGGGCGCCCTCGACGGAAAGCTCGAGGGCGTGATCCGCCAGGCCATGATATTCTGTAGAAATGCGAGCGATCGCTTCGCTTTTTCGCGCACGGACATTGCTGATGCTGGTTTCGACCAGAGTCGGGTCGGCCGGGTCAGGATCAATCAACCTTTCAAACTCCGGCAGCTCATCCAGACGATAAAGCCCCAGAACTTTCAATGCCCAATCGGCGGAGAATTCCTTTTCGAGGTCAGCGCCGGCTTCAAAGGCGCGAAGCTTTTCTGCGGAGGATTGAAAAACCGTGTAATCTGCCCCGGATAACGAAGTTGGCATACGAATTGATTCTTCATCCGTCACGGTTTTTTCGAAGGCCCCGCGGCCGCTGAAATTGACGCGCCCGCCCGCCAGGTCAAACTGGCCGCTGAGATTAAGGATGATTTCCCTTCCCTTTTCCCGTTCGGTTTCTTCCCTGTGTTCGAGCGCTTGTCCGCCGCCGTCTGTCACCAACTCCCTTCCTTTAAGAAGGTCGGTTTCGCGTTCAATAGAAAGGCCGAGATTATATTCAAGCCCTCTCCATTCCGCAGCGTAGGAGGCCGAAGCGAAAGGAGAAAACCGTCCAGAAGAAAGGAGCGTTTCTCCGCCCGCCTCCCAGGTCAGCGTCCTGGCGTTGCGTATTTCCACCAACACATTCGCCACCAGGGTCTGTCCGCGAAGATCCGACCTTGCAAAGGGCCCCCGCAGAACCTCGATGCCCGTGACATTTTTCGCCGGAATGCGCGCAAGAATATCCGACACCGTATCGGATTTAGCGCTAGGGCGCTCGCCGTTAATCAAAACGTTTCCCGCCGCACCGCCAAAGCCACGGGTTTCGTCCCCATCGTCGATCTGAAAGCCGGGCACGCGCTGAACCATGTCGAGAGCAGTGACGGGACGGTATTGGGTGAAAAATTCTGCGGGATAACCCTTAGTGCAACCGGATTGTTCTCCGCAGAGAGTGTCTGGCGGTTTTTCCGCGTTTGCCGCGCTTGTGGCGGTGATAAAGCACAACGCAGCAAACAGGCCTGCCGGTATGGCTCGCCGCCGAGCTATCCCGTTCCGACCTTTCAACGCCCCCGTCATAGCCGATACCATATCATTACCATACAACAACGGCCGCTTTCGCGGCCGTTGGTTCAACGAGATGACTGGGAGATAAAGCCAAACACATTGATGTTTCTGACAAACCGGTCCCGACTTTAAAGCGCGAGCCGCAAGGTCAGCTGGACAACCGGCGTCGATTGCTCCCGCTCGATTTCATAGCCATCGACATTGCCGGCGATAGCGTTGGCGATAATTTCAGCGCCATTATCTCCATCGAAGTTTTCTTCGGTCTGGAATGTGCTGGCGTCAAGAACATTGTTTCCGCTCAGGCGAAGAACGACAGAATCGTTGAACCGCTTTTCTACGAACAGTTCCAGATTGCCGTCTGTGTTCCCGCGTTCAATCTCGCCAAAGAAGTGAGAGGTATATTTCCCCTGTTTTTGATAGCTGGCGCCGAAACTGACATCGATGCTCGGAATGGATTGGGTCAGGCCGATATTGTACACATAGGTTGGCTGTTGATTAACGCGCACATCCCGATTGAAGTTCGGATCGAAACGCTCGGAATAAAGCCGCGTATAGTTGGCGAAAAGACCCGTATCCGGCATTCCTATGGCGGCAAGCGACGTACTGAGGTCGAACTCGAAGCCGTAGACTTTTGCTTTGCCGGTGTTGCGGAAGGAATAAAGTCCGCCCGGGGTCATCGGATCGTCGTCCGGGTCGCCATCGACCTGAACCAGCTGGATAAGATCGTCGATATCCCGGTAGAAGGCGTTGACCCCCATAATGCCGCGGCCCGGAAGCTGGAATTCGAAACCAGCGTCGAAGCCCATGGACGTTTCGGTGACGAGGAAGGGATTGCCAGCTGTCACATCGTCATCTTCAGGTTCGTCGATGTCTTCGAAGGGAATGCGCTGCTCGAAGCTCGGACGGCGCACGGTTTTTGCGAAGCTGGCGCGGAAAGAGGCCCAGTCGTTCAGGTCGTACCGGAAATGCGCCGAAGGATTGAGTTGGGTATCCCTCAGCGTGAGAGGCATAAAAAGATCGCCGCTTTCTTTAGTCACCGTATGTTCAAGACGCGCCCCGGTTTCAAGGCTCGCCCGGTCGCTCAACACCCATTCGACGGTGATAAAACCGTCATAACGGTTTTCTTTCAGATTAAAAACGCCGCCGCCCGCCGCAGGCTCGAAAGGCTCCTGCATGCCGTCGTCATATTCAGCCACCTGCAATGACGAATCGCGGTCGCGGAATTTTCCCTGAAAGCCCGCCTTGGCTTCGACATTCACAAAGCCCAGTGCGCTCGCCACTCCCGGCATGTTTTGCGTGAGTTTCGCGTCGGCCTGAATTTCCTTGTCCAAAGTGTCGAAAACTTCGATTTCAGTTCGTTCAGGCCCGAAACCGCCGATGCTCAAATCGCTGAGGAGGTCGGCCTCTGTCGGCAGGACCGCAAGATCGTCCGGATCCGCCTCCAGCTCATTTGCGGTTTCGGTGTTGTCGAATTGCGAATATTGGCCGCCGAACTCGATCTCCGTGTTGTCGCCAATCCGCTTGACGTAAACGGCGTCGATACCGAAATTCAGCTGCTTGAATTTTGTGTCCTGCGCTTCAATCGTGTCGAGCCCGGTCGGACTATCTTCAAAAACAAGCCCATCTTCGCGTTCATCCCTGTCGGTCTTGATCAGGAAACCACGCAGCGAAAGTTCGCTATCATCGTCAAACTGATAAGAGAGATCGCCATTGAATGAAATATCGAGATTGTCGCGCGTATCGAACTGAACCGCGCGCTCCTCGCCATCACCAACCACAGAGCCGGCCGAACCATATGAAAACGCGTCCGATGCAGCCTGCAGCGTGGAGTAATTGTCTCCCGAGAACACTTCTTCCACAGTGAGCTTAGGGTTGTAGCGCTGCTGGATATTCGCCGTCAGCGCAAATGTCAGTTTTTCATCTTCGCTGCGGCCGATATAACCGAGCGCGCCAGCCCCGCGCACCTTTTCATTGAAATTGTAGTAGAGAGCCGATGCGCGCCCGACGACGCCCGGCGGCAGCGAAGCGCCGTCCTTCAGGATGATGTTGATCGTGCCCCCGACGCCTTGGCTGTCGATGTCGGCGCTTGGACTGCGAATGATTTCGATCCGCTCGACAAGCTCCGCCGGAATGCGGTCGACGAGCACGCTCCGGTCGCCGCCGGCGCCCGGCACCGGCCGGCCATTGATCAAAATCTGCGTGAAACCGCTGCCAAGGCCGCGCAATTGCGGGGCATCATATTCGCCGATATCGCTGGTAAACGCGACGCCCGGCGTTCTTTTCAACGCGTCACCGACCGAGATGGGTTCATACTTTTCAAAAAACTCGCGGTCATACGTCAGCTCCGGATTGACCGACGTCGTGCGATTTCGCGTGATCACCTGACCAGTGACGATGATTTCGTCCGCATTCCCGTTGGCGCTTTCATCCTGTGCGAAAGCGCCTCCCGGCAGGCAGGCCGCGGGCGCGGCGACACACCCCCCGAGCAAAACGGTCCTCAGCTTTCTTGTCGTCAGCATTCTCATTGGTTTCCCTCCCCAGGCGCTTTTACAGTGGCCTGTTTTTCGATTTTGTAGGCCGGCATGAGATAAAGAGACGTTACGAATGAATTTTCCATTTGTCAAACGATTTGGAATATTCTATCTATTTCTCATAAACATCAGCGGGAATAACTGGGAGGCGAGTGCCAATCATGAGTGCAGTAAGGATCTTAGGCGGGGGACTTTTTTTTATTATTCTGGGGATTGCAGGATGCGAAGCGCTTCCCGCCGGCAATCAAGCCAAAGCTGAAACCTCTTCGCCTGTCTCCGTTCCCGCACAGGCCGAACTTCCCCCCACAGAATATGACGGCGCGAACATGGCCGCCATCGTGGCGGATCCATCCATGGACGCCGGCGTCGTTATTCTCGGCACGGACGAGCTCGGCGGCGTGAATATCTATTCGCTTGGAGGAGAAAAGCTGGGCGCGATCAGCGCTGGCGAAGCCGATTCGGTGGATGTGCGCTACGGCTTCGAGCTGGGCGGCGCTGCCAAAACAATCGTCAGCGTTCTGGATGCGGCCGCCAATGAACTTCGCTTCTTTTCTTTCGCCAATGGCGAGGCGACCGACGTGACCGGGGAGCCGATCGTCAGCGACTTCGCCACGCAGGGCCTTTGCCTTTACAAAGATTCAACGGACCAGAATCTTTATGCGTTCGTTGTCGGCGATGAAGGCGAAATCGACCAATGGCTGCTTTACGACGATGGAACGGGCAAAATCGCAGGACGTATGGCTCGCCGCCTGAACCTTGCCTCGGAGGTCGGCTATTGCGCCGCCAATGACCGCACAGGAGAGCTCTATGTTTCCGAACAAGCGGTCGGCGCATGGAAATTTTCAGCAAACCCTGAGACAGACGCCGCTCCGGAGGTGATCGATGTCCGCCGTCTCGGCAATATCGCCGAGGAAACCGGCGGCCTCGCCGTAATCTCCGGCGGCGCGGCCGGTGATTATCTTCTCGCCTCGAATGCTTCGATCAACACGCTGACCCTCTACGATATCGACAATGACCACGCCTTTGTGGGATCCGTTCAGATCGGCGCGAATGGCGGTGTTGACGGCGTCGAAGAGCCTGGCGGGCTCTTCGCCTACAATCGCCCTCTCAAAGGCGCGCCGAATGGCCTTCTCGTCGTCGCCGATGATGACAATGGCGATGAACTGACCAACTACAAGCTTGTCTCCCTCGGCGCCATCGCCGACGCTCTTGGCGTCGATTTCGGGGAAGCGCCCGATGAAACCGCGCCGCGCGCAGCGCAAATCGCAACAGTTTTCCCGTCAGCCGAGTCCGCGCCTGTGGGCAATCCAGGCGATGCGGCGGACGATCCGGCGATCTGGGTGCATCCGTCCGATCCGTCGCTCAGCACCGTCATCGGAACCGAAAAACAATCGGGGCTTTATGTCTACGATCTTTCCGGAAAGGTCATTCAATATCTGCCCGACGGCAAAATGAATAATGTGGACCTGCGCAGCGGCTTTATGCTCGATGGAAAAGAAGTCACGCTGGTGACGGCCAGCAACCGCACCGACCAGACGCTTGCGATTTACGCCATCGATGAAGCGACGCGCAAACTCGTCAATGTCGCCGACGGCCCCCAGGACACGGGCATGGTCGATCCCTATGGTTCATGCATGCATCAGAGCGCCGACGGAACAATCTATACAATCATCAACGACTCCGACGGCAACGTAAAACAATGGGCCCTCAGCGAAAGCAGCAAAGGGCGCGTATCGGCCGAGTTGAAACGGGAATTTTCCGTCGGCTCGCAGACCGAAGGCTGTGTCGCCGACGACGCCCGGGACGTGCTGTTCATTGGCGAGGAAGCGGTTGGCGTCTGGAAATACGGCGCCTCGCCTGAATCCGGGGACGCACGCGAGGCGGTCGTGATGGTTGATGACGATCCGGCCCTCACCGCCGACGTGGAAGGCCTGTCGATCTATCACGGCGAGAATGGCGGAGGTTATCTCGTCGTCTCGAGCCAGGGCAGCAACAGCTATGTGCTGTACGATCTTGAGGCGCCGCACGCCTATGCGGGCGACTTCGCGGTGATCGCGGATGGCGCGCGCGGCATTGACGGCGCATCAGAAACTGACGGCCTCGATGTGACGAGCGCCAATCTCGGCGGCGCTTATCCGAAAGGGCTCCTGGTGGTTCAGGACGGGCGCAACATGCTTCCGCCTGAAAACCAGAACTTCAAGTTCGTATCCTGGGCGGACATCGAACAGGCTGTTGGCCTTAAGTGACCGCGGCAGGGAAACAGGAGCACCACATGACCAAGAAACCCAACGCCTCTTCGCGTCCCCGCCTGTCCGGCCGCGCCTTTTTGAAAGGCGCGGGCGCGGGCGCCATGATCGCCGCCATCGCCGGCTGCGCTCATGGCGGCGGCGCCACGCTCGCCGATCAGGGCGAGCCGGCGGCAAAAGCAAAGAATGTGATTCTTTTCGTCGGCGACGGCATGGGCGTCAGCACCGTCACCGGCATCCGCATTCTCGCCGGCCAGATGCAGGGCCAGAGCGGCGAAGACTATGTTCTCTCCTGGGAAGAGTTTCCCAATGTTGCTCTTTCCAAGACCTACAACACGAACCAGCAGGTTCCCGATTCAGCGGGAACCGCGACCGCCATAATGAGCGGCGTCAAGACGAAAGCCGGCTTTATCGGCGTGGGCCCGGCGCCCAAACGCACGGAATGCGACGTCTCGCTGAATCACCGGCTCACCAGCATTCTGGAAGATGCAGAAATGCACGGCCTTTCGACGGGCGTCGTCACGACCGCACGGCTTACCCATGCGACGCCGGCGACGACTTATGCGCATGTTCCCGAACGCGACTGGGAAGCCGATGCCGACATGCCCGCCGAAGCGATCGCCCAGGGCTGCAAAGACATTGCAAGTCAGCTCATCGACTTTCCGGGCAATGGCGTCGAAGTCGCCATGGGCGGCGGGCGCGCGAATTTTCTGCCGGCGAGCGACGCCGATCCTGAATATCGGAAGAAGACCGGCAAGCGCAAAGACGGCCGCAATCTGGCCGAGGAATGGTTACGCCATGACGGCGCCGCTTATGCCTGGAACAAGCAGCAGTTCAACGATATCGATCCTTCGACAACGGACCATCTGCTTGGCCTCTTCGAACCGGGACATATGCAGTTCTCGCTTGACCAACCTAACGATCCCGGCGGCGAACCCACGCTTGCGGCCATGACCGAGAAAGCGATCAGCATACTGAACCGCAATCCGGACGGGTTTTTCCTTCTTGTCGAGGGAGGGCGCATCGACCACGGCCATCATGAAGGCCAGGCGACGCACGCCCTGCATGACGGGGTCGCCATGGCGGAAGCGGTCGCCATGGCCGACAGGCTGACCGATGACGACGACACGCTGATCATCGTCACCGCCGACCACAGCCACACCTTTACGCTCGCTGGCTATCCGACGCGCGGCAACCCGATCCTCGGCAAGGTCTACGGCAATGACGATTTCGGCGAGCCGGAAACGCAACCCGCCCTTTTGGACGACAACCTGCCCTACACCTCCGCCGGTTATCAGAACGGCCCCGGCGCCGTGACCTCCCTGCCCCGGCCGGACCTCACCAATGTCGACACCGAGGCGGAGGACTATCATCAGCAATCGCTGATCCCGCGTTCGAGCGAAACCCATGGCGGCGAAGACGTCGCGATCTACGCCAAGGGGCCCGGGGCCGAACGCGCAAACGGCGTGCTCGAACAAAACGTCATTCACGACATCATGGCGAAAGCGTTCGGCTTCGATAGCGAGTAAGCGCTGGGCGTTCTCGTGGTTTTATTACGCCGACAACACCATCCGATGACGCCTCCTTCGCGTCATCGGACCGTCAGGCCGGGCCGCCACGCCGTCCGGCATGCGCCCGCCTTCATGGCCGGGCTTTTTTTCATCGCAGCGCCGGCCCTGGCGGAGACCGAAGCCCCCTCCCGGAACAGCGCTTTCAAGATCAGTCCTGGCGGCAGGGTCCATCTCGACGCGCTCGGCTCTTTCTCAAACCAGGACGTCCCGTCTTCCTTTGACGTTGAATTCCGGCGCCTGCGGCTCAGCCTGGAGGCGAGTTTCAAAGACGAGCTTCTGTTCGATGGCGAGATCAATATCGGAGAAGACGGCGATATCGACGCGACATCGCTATTCATCGAATACGCGCCGGAAAACGCCTCTTACAGCTTTCTTCTCGGCCAGTTCAAAACGCCGAATTCCTTCGATGAAATGAATTCCTCGAACGATGTTGCGCTCAACGAACGCGCAGCCTTCACAAGCGTCTTTGGGTTCGACCGCAGGCTCGGCGCCGCGCTTAGATTCGACAATGGCAGGAGCACCGTCATGACCGGCGCTTTTGCGGAGAACATCAATGACGGCGCCTTCGATGGCGGCTATGCGTTTGGCGCGCGCGCGACGACAGCGCCTGTCATGACGGAAAACCGGGTCTTGCATCTCGGCGCCGCCTTGCGCTTTCGCAAGAGCGCCGGCGAGGCGGACGGGTTCGACTACGAGCTAGAGCCATTAGCGCCGAACGCTGCGCTTGCCTCTCTCCACTCCGCGCCGCAAGCCTCTTCAGACTTGTTCGCCGGATTTGAAATCGCAGGGCTCTTCGGAAATCTCTGGGCCGCCGGCGAATATGCCTATCTCGCCCCGCGCGAGACGGCGCAAAGCATCGCGGGAAATTTTCACGCCGGCTATGTCGAGGCCGGGTTTTCGCTCGGCGGCCGGCAGACTTATGAAGGCGGAGAATTGGGCGGGCGAACCGTTGACGCCCCATTCTTCGATGGCGGCCCCGGGGCGCTATTCACGGCGATTCGCTACGATCATATCGATTTTCCCGGGACGCAAGGCAAGGCCGGCCGCCAGATGCTGGCGCTCGGCGTCGACTGGTTCGCAAGCGAAAACTTCGCTTTGCGCTTAAACCTCTATAGGGCGCGCACGCGCGGCCTGACGCCGCCGCTCCCCGCCTCCGAACCATACTGGCGCAGGGAAACAGGGTTTTCCCTGCGCAGCCAGTTTCTCTTTTAAAACCTCGGCGCCCCCTCCGGACTATTCCATGACGGGCATGGCGTAGCTCGACGCGAGCACGTCCTGAGGCCAGCGCTGTGTGACGGTTTTCACCTTCGTCCAGAAGCGCACGCCTTCGGGCCCGTGCTGATTGGTGTCGCCGAAACCGGAACGCTTCCAGCCGCCGAAGGAGTAATAGGAAAGCGGCACGGGGATCGGAATGTTCACGCCGACCATACCCACATTGACGCGCGCCGCAAATTCGCGCGCCGCGGCGCCGTTGCGCGTAAAGATGGCGACGCCGTTCCCATATTGATGTTCAGACGGCAGCCTGACGGCCGTATCGAAGTCGGGTGCGCGCACAACCTGCAGGACGGGTCCGAAGATTTCATCTTTGTAGGAGGTCATGTCGGGCGTGACGTGGTCGAACAGACTGCCGCCCAGGTAAAACCCGCCTTCATGCCCCTGCAGTTTCATTTCGCGTCCATCGATGACGAGATCCGCCCCTTCCTCAACGCCCATGTCGATATAGCGGCGCACACGATCCAGATGCTGGCGGCTCACCAGCGGTCCGATATCACTGTCGTCATCGAAAGGGTGTCCGACTTTCAGCTTTTCGATGCGCGGCTTCAACAAGTCGATTAGCCTTTCGGCCGTCTCATCGCCCACCGGCACCGCAACCGGCGTCGCCATGCAGCGTTCGCCAGCGGACCCGAAGGCGCCGCCGATCAGCTGGTTCGCGGCGTTTTCCAGATCCGCGTCGGGCAGCACGATCAGATGGTTTTTCGCCCCGCCAAAAGCCTGCACGCGTTTTCCCTGCGCCGCGCAGGCCGAATAGATAGATTGCGCGATGTCCGAGGACCCGACAAAGCTCACCGCGCTCACGCCCGGATGGGCGATCAGCGCATCCACGGCCTGCTTGTCGCCATTGACGACATTGAGAACGCCTTCCGGCGCCCCGGCCTCCAGCATCAACTCGGCAAGACGCAGCGGCGCGGAAGGATCGCGCTCCGACGGCTTGCAGACGAAAGTATTGCCGCAGGCGATGGCGACGCCGAACATCCACATAGGGATCATGGCGGGGAAATTGAACGGCGTAATGCCGACCCCGACGCCCAGCGGCTGGCGCATCGAATAAACGTCAATCCCGGTTCCCGCGCTTTCCGTATATTCGCCCTTCTGCAAATGCGGAATGCCGCAGGCGAATTCGATCACTTCGAGCCCGCGCTGAACATCGCCGCGCGCATCAGCGAGCACCTTGCCGTGCTCGGAGGAAATCATCCTCGCCAGATTGTCCATGTCCTTTTCAAGGAGCTCCTTGAACTTGAACATGACCCGCGCCCGGCGCTGGGGATTGATGGAAGACCACGCCGGAAACGCCTCAAGCGCAGACGAAACCGCCTCATTGACTTCCCTAGCAGAGGCGAGCGCCGCCCTGCCCTGGACCGCGCCCTTTGTGGGGTCCATGATGTCGGAAAAACGTCCGGACGCGCCGGGGATCGCCCGGCCATTGATGAAATGGCCCCGTTCATACATAGCTTTATCCGTTTCTTTGATGCGAAAATTCAGCGCTTGACGATCCACTCATGGGCGGGATCGTTATGGATGAGCCAGGTGCGTTTCGGCCCCGCCATCACATTCAGATAATACATGTCGTAACCATGCGGCGAGCCGACCGGGTGATAGCCTTTCGGCACCATCACGACGTCGCCGTCTTCGACGCAAACCGCCTCGTCGATGGAGCGGTCATCGGTATAGACGCGCTGGAAACCGAAACCCTGCACCGGATTCATGCGGTAGTAATAGGTTTCCTCGAGCGCCGATTCCGAAGGAACATCGTCGCTGTCATGTTTGTGCGGCGGATAGCTCGACCAGTTTCCCGACGGCGTGATGACTTCCGCGATCAAAAGGCTGTCGGCCGGCTCCGTCTCCGGCAGGACATTGCGCACAAAGCGCGTATTGGAGCCCGAGCCCCGCTCATCCATGCCGATGGCGGAAGGCTCAATCAGGCGCGGTTCGAGCTTTGACCAGCCCGGCGCGGTGCAGATGGCGACCTCGAGATCGGTCACCGCCTTCACATCGCAAAGCGCGTCCGCCGGCGCATAGACGGCGTAGGGCGCGACATCGTCGAAGACGCTGTTGCGCTCTCCGATGACGCCGAAATCCATATCGTCGACCTTCACCGCCGCGCGCCCCGACAAAATGACAAGACAGGTCTCGCGGTCTTTCAGCGAATGCCGGAACCCCTGCCCTTCTTTGCAATGATGAACGGAAAATCCCACATAGCGCCATCCGGCGCTTTCCGGCGTGATGTCGAGGACGCGGCCGTCAGCATCCGGCGCATGCGGGCGTATTTTCAAATCTGCCATTATGCTTCCTTTCCCGCCTTCAGGCGCCGAGACCGGCGCCGGCGGAAAGTTGCTTCAGTGTTTCAAGCCCCTTCAGGGCGTATTCTTTGGGGGGCGCTTTGGCGGGATCCTGCTCGGCCTCGACGATGATCCAGCCTTCATAGCCGATCTGTTTCAGAGCGCGGAAAACCGGCTCGAAATCGACGTCTCCATCGCCGGGGACCGTGAACATGCCTTCCAGCACGCCGTCGAGAAAACTCGAACCGCGGTCGCGAACGCCGTCAAAGACAGACCGGCGAATATCCTTGCAATGAACATGAACGATGCGCGAGGGATAACCGGCGATAATCTCCGCCGCATCGACGCCGCCGCCGGCGGCATGGCCGACATCGAGCGTCAGGCCGACATTGTCATTCGTGAGAGCGAGAAACTTATCGAGATCGGGCTTCTTCTCAACGCTCGTTCCGAGATGGTGATGATAGGCAAGGCGCAGCCCCTCGCCATGCAGATAATCGCCAAGGGCGGACATGCGCTCGCAGAACATGCGCCAGTCTTCGCCGCCCAGGGTCGGTTGATCGCGCATCGGCTCATTACGGTCGCCGTGAATCGCATTGCTGGTTTCGGCGACAATGAACACGCTGCACTTCATTGCTTTCAACAGCGCCAGATGGTCCTGCATGGCATCGATTTCATCCTCAACGCTGCGCGTCAAAAGATTGGAGCTGTACCAGCCGCCGACAAGCTCCAGATCATATTGTTTCAAAAGCGGCGCAAGCCGGTCCGCGCGGCGCGGGAATTTGCCCCCAAGCTCGACGCCGTCAAACCCGACATCGCGAATGTCGGCGAGGCAGGACTCCAGCGGCGTATCCCCGCCAAGCGACGGCAGATCGTCATTGGTCCATGCGATCGGGCTTGCGCCATACTTGATCACGCCCATCAGTCCTTCCCAAGCGATTTTAGTTTGTCTTCATAGGCGCCGCGCGCCTTTTTGACCTCCTCGCGCGAGGAGGTTTCCGGCACCGCGACATCCCACCAATGGCCGCCGGCCTCGGTCGAGATGGCGGGATCGGTGTCGATGACGATGACGCTGGTTTTCTTGTGCGACCTGGCTTCTTCGAGCGCCTTTTCCAGCTCGCCGATGCCCGCAACCTTGGTCGCCTCGGCGCCGAGACTGCTCGCATGACGCGCAAAATCGATTTGGGACGCCGTTTCATGAACCGTATCGTCCAGGAGGTTGTTGAAGGCGGCGCCGCCGGTCGAGTTCTGCAATCTGTTGATGCATCCGAAGCCGCGATTGTCGAGCACGATCACCGTCAGCTTCTGGCCCAGCGTGATCGACGTCGCCAGTTCCGAATTCGCCATCATGTAGCTGCCGTCGCCGACCATGACGTAAACGTCGCGGTCGGGCTCCGCCATCTTCACGCCCAAACCGCCGGCGATCTCGTAGCCCATGCAGGAATAGCCATATTCCACATGGTAGCCGCCGCGGCTTCCCACGCGCCATAATTTGTGAAGTTCGCCGGGCAGCCCCCCCGCCGCGCAGACGACAATCGCATCCTTGCCCGCGGCCCTGTTTACAGCGCCGATGACTTGCGCATCCGATGGCAGCGCCGCCCCGTTGTCTTTCATGGACGCGTCGGCGGCCTCTTCCCACTCCGCGCGCCATGAAGAAACGTCTTCCCGCCATGGCTGCGACGCCGCATAGTCAGGCAAGCGCGCGCTCAACGCTTCGAGGGCGCGACGCGCATCGCTGATCACCGGCGTTGCATGATGCTTTCG
>JAUIEG010000585.1 GCA_030428745.1 Alphaproteobacteria bacterium | reverse complement strand
CGCAGCCGCCCTGAAGCTGATTGACGAGGGCAAGCTTCAGACCTCGGACCGGCTGGGGGATTTCTTCCCGGAGGCGCCCGCCGATAAAGCGGGGATCACAGTCCACCAGATGCTCACCCATTCCGCGGGGCTGACGCCGGCGGTCGGCGAAGATCTCGATTATCTGCCGAAAGACGACTTCCTGGCGCGCGCTTTTGCAGAGCCGCTCCTGTTTGAGCCCGGGTCGGCTTACGAATATTCCAATGTCGGCTATTCGTTGATCGCCGCCATCATTGAACAGCTCAGCGGCAAGACCTACGAAAGCTATATTCGCGAAGATTTGCTCGGCGACATTGAAACGCCGGATATCGGTTATGAAGCTGTCTTCGATCCCGCCCGGTCCATGCTGACCGCTGACGGCGAAACCATCGACAAGGCGAGCTGGGGCGGACGCTCTCACTGGGCGCTGATCGGCAATGGCGGCATGATCATCACCGCGAAAGACATGATCGCCTTCCGCCGCGCTTTCACAGCGCGCAAGTTGCATTCGAACGCCGCCATAAACCTTGCGCAGACGCCCATGGTTCGCGAGGGCGAAGGCGCGCCGACCTTTACGGGTTATGGCATGGTGGTGGACGATCACCCGCAGTTCGGCCGGGTTTATTGGCACAATGGCGGCAATCCGCATTTCATTTCCAACTGGTCGGATTTCGCCGATCACGGCGTCATTATTTTCGCTTCTTCAGAGGGGGTTGAGGTGAATGGCGATATGGCGGTTGAAGCGATCGCGGTGGAATTGCTGCTAACCGCCCAAGAATAGGACAGTTTTTACGGACCGGACATGGGAACCAAAGAATGGCGCTCATGTTCGGTCATCATGGACACCTCCAACATCAGATTGAAAGGTCTCGCGCTCGCGATGCTTTCTGCGGCGATCGTCGCTTGCGGCGAACGGCGCAGCGATGAAGAGCTCAATGCGAATGTGGAGCCTGCGCCGGAAACCAAGCCCGTCGTGGCTGATGCAGCTCCCGGCGAGTGGTTTTACAAAGACAGTAACGGCTATCCATGGGCGGGCTTCGGCCCGCCGCGCAGCGAAGCGCTTTTCGTCATCGCCTGCCGTCAGGGGCAGGTCATCTTTCAGCACGCCAATCGTGATGTCAGCGAGATTTCAATTGAACTCGCTGACGGCGCGCAGACAATATTGATGGAGGCCAATGGCGCCGCTCTGCCCATGAGCGAAGGCGCGCTGCCTGCAAATGATCCCTTCATTCACAAGCTGGCGCAATCACAAGGTCCATTGCGGGTCCTTGCGGAGGGACAGCCCATGACTATGCCGTCGGATGGTTCCTACCGGCGCGTCGCACGATCTTGCATAGACGGGGTTTAGGCGACTTTTGAGGCCGCTGCAGACAGATGCTCCGCGATCTTTGCAGATAGCTTCGCCGGGGAGACCGGCTTTGACACATAGTCGTCCATCCCGGCGATGAGGCAGGCCTCGCGGTCGCCTTTCACCGCATGAGCCGTGACGCCAATGATCGGCGTGTGCGACATGTCCTCCGCCTCGATCCGGCGAATCTCTTCGGTCGCTTCATGTCCATTCATTTCGGGCATGGAAACATCCATGAGGATGATCTTGGGTTTAAGCGTCTTGAACTTTTCTACAGCTTCTCGGCCATTCACCGCCATCTCATAGCTGTAACCACTCCCTTTCAGGATGTGAGAAAGCACCAGCCGGTTCACTTCATTGTCTTCAGCCACAAGAACGTCGACGCCGCCATCCCGTTCAATCTCAGCAGGCGCAGATTTTCCAGCACTTTCAGGCGCGGGGGTTGCCGCGCCTATAGCTGTTCCGTGAATCGCACCTGAAACAGCCCGCTGCAACGCGCCAGAGCGCGCCGGTTTGGTGAGATAAGCATCAACGCCGATATCTTCAAAGTGATCGCCGGCGCTGGCCTGATCGACGGAAGTGAGCATCACGATGGGCGTCGAGGCGATCTGTTCTTCGCTGCGAATGCGCCGCACAGCTTCCACGCCGCTCATGGCCGGCATGTGATAATCCATGATCACCACGTCGAAAGGCGCATCCGCCTTGGCGGCGTCCCGCAACAGCGTCAGCGCCGCAGCGCCGCCTTCGCACGATACTGAAGAACAGCCCCAGGCCGCAGTCTGCTCTTCAAGAATGCGGCGGTTTACGCCATTGTCGTCAACGATCAGAACGCGGGCGCCAGCGGCGTCCTCATACTCTCCCGTTTCAGGCAGATCTTTCGTGTTCACCTCAAGGGCGATCGTGAACCAGAATGTCGATCCGGCGCCAGGGGTCGATTCAACGCCGATCTCTCCGCCCATGAGTTCGACCAGCGCCTTGGCGATGGCGAGACCGAGTCCTGTACCCTCATGCGCACGAGTCGAAGTATTATCCGCCTGACTGAATTTTTCAAAAATATCCACGCGTTTGTGTTCGGAAATGCCGACGCCCGTATCCACGATGGAGAATTTCAGCGCCACCCGTTCTTCATCCGCGTCGGACGTCGGCGATACATCAATCAGGACATATCCT
>JAUIEG010000584.1 GCA_030428745.1 Alphaproteobacteria bacterium | reverse complement strand
GCCCGCGGGACTTGAGATTGAAACGGTCCTCAATCCAGACGATGCAGGCGGGCAAGGAAACAACGGTCCCTATAAATGGATCGGCGCGCTTTCCTACCCGAAAGTCGCCGAGGCGCGCGATGACCGTTTTGTCGCCGCCGTCGATGTCAGCGGCCGCAACCGGTTCACGCTCGCCTATGTGGTACGGGCCGTGACGCCGGGCGCCTTTGTGATGCCTGGCGCCGTCATCGAAGACATGTACCGGCCTGGCGAATTCGCTCGCACCGATGTCGGCCGTATCTCCATCGCCGCTGCGGAATGATTGCGCTCGGCGATATGGTCAAATCACGCTGGCGCCGCATATCCTTTGCGGCGCTGGCGGTGGTTATGTCTATCGCTGCGCTTGATCTTCTTTTTCCGCCGCCGCTCGATCGCGCCACGCAACTTTCGCCGCTGGTTACAGATCGAGATGGCGAATGGCTGCATGCATTCGCCACACCTGAAGGCCGCTGGCGGTTCGAGGCCGATCTGGAAACCATCGATCCGGTATTCGTCGAACGCCTGATCGCCGTGGAAGACAAGCGGTTCTATGCTCATTGGGGCGTCGACCCCTTTGCGGTGCTGCGCGCGGGACTCAGTTCCGCCAAAGCTGGCCATGTGGTTTCCGGCGCCTCGACCATCACGATGCAAACGGCGCGGCTGCTTGAACCGCGCGAGCGCACTTTCGGCGCCAAGCTCGCGGAAATGATGCGTGCGCTGCAGATCGAGCGGCGTTTATCGAAGCGGGAAATTCTCGAGCTCTATCTGACGCTGGCGCCTTATGGCGGCAATATTGAAGGCGTACGGGCTGCGTCGCGTATCTATTTCGACAAGGAGCCGACGCGGCTGACCGATGCGGAGCAGGCGCTGCTGATCGCATTGCCTCAGGCGCCGGAGGCCAGACGTCCCGATTTGCGGGGCAAAGCGGCCATGCTCGCGCGAAAAGAAATCCTGCAAAAACTGGCTGCCGCCGGCGTCATGGATGAGATCCACGCGACTGAAGCGGATGAGGCGCGCCTGCCGCGGTCGCGCCACAAGCTGCCGCGCATGGCCTATCACGCGGCGCAAGAGCTCGCGCGCGCTGAAAAACCTGGCGTCATTCGCTCGACGCTTGACGCCTCTTTACAAACTCGCGCTGAGAAGACGCTGACGCAGTATGTGAAACAGTTCGATGACGGCGCCACGGCGTCGCTGATTATCGTCGAAAACAGAACGCGCGCCGTGCGTGCAAGCGTGGGATCGTCGGGCCTCGATGTTAAGGGCGGCTGGATCGATTTGACGAATGCGACCCGCTCGCCCGGTTCTGCGTTGAAACCGTTTATCTATGGCCTTGCCTTTGAAGCGGGCTATGCGTCCGCCAATACTGTGATTGACGATATGCCGCGCGCCTTTGGCGATTATGCGCCGGAAAATTTCGACCGCACCTTCCGGGGCGAAGTGCGGGTGCGTGAAGCCTTGCAGCATTCCTTGAATGTTCCCGCCGTGCGGGCGCTTGATCGCATCGGGGCGTCGCGTTTCGCCGCGCTGATCCGCGCCGCAGGCGTTGAGTTGAAGACGCCGAACCGGGCGGACAAATCGCCGGGCCTTGCCCTGGCGCTTGGAGGCGCCGGCGTCACGGCGCGCGAGATTGCAACGCTTTACGCCGGACTTGGGTCCGGCGGTGAGGTGGCACCGCTCATTTGGAAAGCGGAAGGCGAAAAGCAGCCAGACCATGCCTATCGGTTGTTCTCGGCCGACACTGCCGCGCGCATATCGTCGATCCTTGCGGGCGCGCCGGCGCTTGAAGGCCGGGCGCCAGCCGATCTTTCACGGGAAGTGTCGCGTGTCGCCTTCAAGACCGGCACCTCCTATGGGTATCGCGACGCCTGGGCCGCCGGGCATGGCGGCGGTTACACGGTTGTTGTTTGGGTCGGCCGTGCAGACGGCGCCCCGCGGCCCGGCGCCACTGGCCGCAAGACGGCGGCGCCGCTTTTGTTCGAAATTTTCGACATGCTTGACCGCGATGGCGCGACGGAAGGCGACATCGAAGAGATCGAGGACGATGCGCCGGTGCTCGCGATGGCGCGCTTCGATAGAGCGCAGGAAACAACGCCCCCGCAGATTGTCTTTCCTCGAGATGGTGTTGAAGTGTTTATGGGGTCGACCCAACGCGGTTTTTCCCTCGCGGCTCGCGGCGGCGAGGGCGATCTTCGCTGGTATGTGAATGGCGAACCTTTGTCGCTTGAAGAAACCAGCGGACGCCATGTGTGGCGGCCGGTGCGCGCCGGATTTTACGACGTGACGGTCGTCGACAAGGCTGGACGGAAGTCGCGCTCGAAAGTGCGCGTAATCTCCGGGTGAGACGGCGAGCCTTCCTTACGGGCGCCGCAGGGGTGGGCGTTTCCCGAAGTTTTGCGCAGACAATAACGCCAAAGGCGCTGGCCTTGTCCGGCGGCCGGTTCACGATTGGCGCCGCCGAATACATGCTGGCGGATGTCATAGCGCCGCCGCTTTATGCGCTGGGCGATAATGTGCCGGCC